>JASLCW010000453.1 GCA_030151765.1 Marmoricola sp. | reverse complement strand
GCGTACTCGAAGGCCTCGTCGGCGGTCTTGGCGAGCTTGACGCCGCCAGCCTTGCCACGGCCGCCGGCCTTGACCTGCGCCTTGATGACGGTCACGCCGCCGATCTGCTCAGCTGCGGCCTTGGCGGCCTCGGCGGTCTCGACGACCACGCCGAGAGTCGTCGCCACACCATGCTTGGCGAAGAGCTGCTTCGCCTGGAACTCCATCAGGTCCACGGTTCACCCGTTTCCAACTCATGAGGTCACGACGCGATGCCGTGACGTGTCGATGTCGATGGGCATGCCGGGAAGAAGCCGCAGCAGACCCCGATCGAGACTAGACCTCGGCGGACGGTGGGGACCACAGGGGCGGGAGTTGAAGTTGGTCACATCCGGCCCCGGATCCGGGTCAGGCGTGCTCGGCCTCGTACGCCGCGACCCAGTCGGTGATCTCCGTAGTGGTCGCTCCCGGAGTGAACACGGTCGCCACCCCCAACTCGGTCAACGCGGGGATGTCCTCCTCCGGGATGATCCCGCCCCCGAAGACGCCGATGTCCGCCGCGTCGCGCTCCTTGAGCAACTCGATGAGGCGGGCGAAGAGGGTCATGTGGGCACCCGAGAGCACCGACAGGCCGACCAGGTCGGCGTCCTCCTGGATCGCCGTCTCGACGATCTGCTCCGCGGTCTGGTGCAGGCCGGTGTAGATCACCTCGTGCCCGGCATCGCGCAGCGCCCGGGCGACCACCTTCGCGCCTCGGTCGTGCCCGTCGAGCCCCGGCTTGCCCACCACGATTCGCAGCATGTTGCGAGCCTAATCGGTGGCCCGCGCCATCGTCCCGTCGTCTCCCGGACGAAAATTCGGTGGACAACTTGCGCGCGGCCGTTGCCATTCCGTTACAGTTGGGCCTCGTTGCCCCGACCCGAGGGCGCAGCACACCCCCGTCCCGCCTACCCCCGAGGTCCCATGGGCAACCATCGCGCAGACCGGCGCGGCCATTCGGCCGTGGAATCGGCGCCCAGCGCGACCGCGACCCCCCGTGCGGGCGGGCGTCGCAAGGCGGAGCGTCCGAAGCGGCGCGGCCCTCTCCCCGGTGCCCCCGCCCTCGTCGGTGCCGCCGCGGTTCTGGCCGCGGGCGTCGGCGCGGTGGGCCTCAACGGCGGTGGCGCAGCGCTGGCCGGCGCTCACGTGGCCACCAACAACGGCACCGATGCCTTCGCCTTCGCGGGCAATGCCGGCCGCCAGCGAGCGATCAGCCGCGACACCGACCGGCAGGCGATCGCGACCAGCACCAAGTCGACCCTCAAGGCCGAGGCCGAGGCGATGGGCGCGCAGCGCAATGCGGCGCTCACCTCGCTGGCCCACTCCGCGGAGAAGCGCGCCACCCAGATCGCCAAGAACCTCTGGGTGCTGCCCACCACCGGCTATCACCTGACCGGCCGCTTCGGCATGGTCAGCGGCCTCTGGTCGACCTTCCACACCGGGCTCGACTTCGCCGCACCGACCGGTACCCCGATCTACGCCGTCGCCGACGGTGTGATCACCTCCACCGGCTACGACGGCCCCTACGGCAACAAGACCGTCGAGACCCTCGCCGATGGCACCGAGATCTGGTACTGCCACCAGTCCGCGATCGGCGTACACGCCGGTGAGCAGGTCATCCAGGGCAAGCAGATCGGCAATATCGGCAGCACCGGCAACACCACCGGTCCGCACGTGCACATCGAGGTCCGCCCCGGCGGCGGCGACCCGGTCGACCCGTACCCGGCCTTCATCGCCCACGGCGTCACCCCTTAATCCGCCGAGACCCCACTCAAATGCATTCTCAGACCGCTGAGACCCCAGGGAAATGCATTCTCAGAACACTGAGACCCCACCGAAGTGCATCAGTCGTTCACATTCCACGGGGATTCCGGCAGCCCTCAGCGACGAGCGCACCACCGAGCGCGAGGTCGTAGCCGGCGCAGAGAGCCGGGTACGACTCGGGCAGGCGACTCTCGTCGTCAGGCCCGACACATATGTCGAAGAAGGCATGTCCGATCCAGGCGATGCCGATGAGCGCAGTCACGGCCCGGCCCGATCTCCGTGAGGCGACCAGCCCGACGACCGTCGTACCTACGACAACGGCGAGCTCGCCGGACAACCCACCTGACCTCGTCGAGCGGCGCATCGCCGGATAGATCGCAGCCGCACCCACAAGGCCGGCCGCGGCGCCGGCAACACGGTGCGAGGGGGTAGACCGCGCCATGAGTGTCCGAGTGGCGAATCCGGCGGCGGCACCGGTCACCACCGCTAATGATGAGCGAAAAGGAGCTGAGAAGGTCACGGGCCCAGCTCATCAGAGCTGCATTTCATTGGGGTCTCGGCGGTTCGAGCATGCATTTCACTGGGGTCTCGGCGGTCGGAGAATGCATTTCCCTGGGGTCTCAGTGCTCTGAGCACGCATTTGAGTGGGGTCTCGGCAGGTCAGAGCTTCTCGACCGGGGCATAGCGGAGCAGCAGCCGCTTGACCCCTTCAGTGCCGAAGTCGACCGAGGCGACGGCATTCTGGCCGGCACCCTCCACCACCACGACGGTGCCGAGGCCGAAGGAGTCGTGGCTGACCCGGTCGCCGGGCGCGAGGTTCGGGATCTCCCGGCTGACGCTGGCCTTGTTGGCGGCGTCGAGACGCGCAGCGGCGGCACCGAAACGACGCTGGGCGGCCCGGCTGGCCGGCGGGGCGAAGGTCGAGCGGGACCACGACGTCTGATCCGCCTGGGTACGACGCCAGTCGACGAGGTCGACGGGGAGTTCGTCGATGAAGCGTGACGC
>JASLCW010000457.1 GCA_030151765.1 Marmoricola sp. | reverse complement strand
GCGCACTCCAGGCCGCGAGCAGCATCATCAGCCGGTGTCGCTCGGGCATCGCGTCCACGATCGTCGCGAGCTCGTCCAAGCTTGCGGGCTTCACCTTCTTCACCCGGGTCGTCGAGCCACCACCGCGGACCTTCGCCGGGTTGGCTACTGCGATCAAGCGCCGGTCGACCGCCGTCCCGAGGATCGTGCGGAGCAGCGAGTAGGCGTGCGCCTGTGTCGTTGGTCGCCCGACCGCACAGAGCTCGTACCAGTGGTCGACCTGCTCCGGGGTGATCTCCACCAGCGGCACAGTCTCGAACGTCGGCAGGATGTGATCGTCGAGCAGCGCCTGATAGTGGTCACGGGTCCGGGCCGCGAGTGGTCTGCCCTTCACCTTCCGGCCAGCCAGCCACGCATCGGCGTACTCCCCGAAGAGCAAGGGCTTGACCCTGCGGCCTGCTGCCCGCTCGGCTGGCGAGGTCCAGGTGCCCGCCGAGATGAGGCGACGTTCGTCAGTGAGCCACGCCTCGGCATCTTCCTTGGTGTCGAACGTCTGCGGCGCCGGGTGTCGGACCGGCGTGCTCTTGCCGCTCTTGGAGATCGTCGTGCGCCCGTCCGGGTCTCCGTAGAACGCCTGCCAGCGCCCGCTCGGGAGCTTCCTGGTGCTTCCGAATCCGCGCTTCTTCGGCTGCTTCGCCACCGGCCACATCCTCAAGTCGTGCTACATACGTGCTACTTGAACATGCTATTCGATGCCATTGCTTTCCGCTCGTTGCCACGCTACTGTTCAGCGAAATAGCAGGTCATGAGCCTAAAAGTGCTGGTCAAAGCCAGTAACGGCGACCTGGTGGCGTACTGGTTCAAACCCAGTATCGCCCACCAGAGACCAGGGACGGAACGCCTCGCGCGCTCCGTCCCCAGTCTTTTCCAGCGACCTCAGCCTGCGGCCAGGGCGTGCACGAAGGCCTGGGCGTCGGCCGGGGTACCGAGGCCCGTGACCGGGTCCCATCCGGTACCGGCGGCATAGCCGGGGACGCCACTGCCGACCTGGGTGTTGTCGCCCGAGGTGACGTCATAGGTCGGCGGCAGCACGGAGTACAGCCTCTGGTCCAGCTGGCCCAGATCGTGTCCGGCCGCCTGATCGGCGATGGCCACCACGCCGGCGAACATCGGCGATGCCTCCGACGTACCGCAGACACCGTAGTAGCCGCCGTAGCCCGGAGCCGTGTCGAGTACGACGACCCAGCTGGTGCACGACGCGTTCATCGCGATGTCCGGCACACCCCGGCTGGCGGCAGGGACGGCCGTCGAGCCTGCGGGCAGTGCACCCTGGTACGACGGCCGCGCGAAGACGTGGCTGAAACCGCCACCGGCGCCGTTCCAGCCGACCTCGCGCTGTCCCGGGTTGTTCTGACAGTCGGCCGGTGGGCGCGCGGAGTCGATCGCGGTACCGGTGAGGGCATCCGTGCACAGCGTGGTTCCGCCGACCGCCGTCACCAGCGGGTCGGAGGCCGGCCATTCGACCTCCGGATCGGGCAAGGGCGTGCCACCCTTGGCGACCGGCTGCTTGGTCAGCCCGAGCGATCCGTCGTCCCCGGAGGAGGCCAGGAAGGTCATCCCCTGCGCGGTTCCGCTGACGAAGGCGTGGCGGAGATTCTGCAGCGAGGCCGACGACCCGAACGAGCCCTCGGCCGCGCCGAAGCTCTGCGTGACGACATCGGCGAGGTGGTGGTCGACGACGTACTGCTCGGCATTCATCATGTTCGGGAAGCCTTGCACGCCAAGGGTTTCCGCCGTCGGCGTGGCCACCAGCAGGATGTTGGCGCCGGGCGCGACGGTGTGCGCGTACTCGATGTCGAGGGCGACCTCGACCGACCACGCGTTGGAGTTCTCCTGGCCCGGTGACTTGCTGGTCGGCGGCGGAGCCTTCACCTGATGGTTGCCGAAGGTCAGCGTGGAGAAGGTCGGCATACCGTCACTGCAGGCGACGTCCGGCATGCCACACATCAGTGGAAGGCCGTAGTCCTTGCTGAACTGCTCGAGGTCGGCTGCCGCTGTCGGATAGCCGAAGGAGTCGACGATCGCGATCGTCTTGCCCGTACCGTCCAGGCCCTCGCCGTACAGCGCCGGCAGGTTGTAGGAGTTCTGGATCTGTTTCGGGGTGAAGTGGCGTGAGGTGCTGCTGTAGCCGGGTCCTGGCGGATTCGCATCGGCCGCGGCGAGGAAGGTGACTTGCTTCGGCAGCATCGGCTGCACAGTGGGGTACTTCTCATGGGATGCCGCGGATTGCACGGCTCCCCCAGGTGCTGCGAGGACTGTTGCTACGGCCAGGGTTGCCCCGACCGCCAACAGGCCCCGAGAACGTCGTAAGACCACGACGCGCCTCCTTTTTGTGAAGTTGTTCGACTCTCGGATTAGACACCCGTGGCAGGAGGCGCGCCAGACCCGAGATCCGCGTTCGGAAAACGAAAGTGCGCCGACCCTGAGGAGCCGACGCACCTGCTTGGTCCCGGGCTGCTCAGGCCGCGGCGGGAAGCTCCGTGCCGTTCGCCTCGGCGACGACAAGCTCCCCGCCGCTCCTGGGAGTGGGCCGGAGTCGATCCGCGATCCGCCCCGAGACCGACGCGATGATCGGGATCCACACCGGGAAGAGCATGAAGACGAACAAGGGCACGAAGACGTTGAGGTGCAGCATCGGGGATTCTCCTTGTCGGCGCGAAACGCATCTGCTGTCCCAGACGATGCCGCCCGAGGCACTCCCCTTCCCACGGACATCCACACGAACTTCGCCGCACGGTTTGTGACCGGAGCACAAGAAGCCGCCCGCCCTCGCCGCATACGAGGTAGCTTCATGAGCCCTGAGACTGACGTAGGAACGACAGGATTGGAAGGTGCGGCGGTGGCCGAGGAGTCATGGCATGAAGCGAGACTCATCCCCACATCAGGGATCAACGGTGCCGAGGAGCAGGAGCGGCGAGCGACGTCCGCACTGCTCGCCGTCTTGAGTGCAGTGAAGGAGTTCGGGAGGACTTTCATCCAGCCCTTCGGCGCTCCTGCGGGCGCAATGTCGTGCTACATCGAGGTTCCTTTCATGCTCGGCGAGAAACGCGTGTACCCCGATGGCCTCATCCGGGTCCAGCGCGGAACCAAGTCATGGAGCGCGCTGGTCGAGGTGAAGACCGGCTCCAACCAGCTGCAGACCGAGCAACTCGAGAACTACCTCGACGTCGCACGCGCCGAGGGCTTCGATGCCGTCATAACGATCTCCAATGAGATCCCTGCCGTGGCGGGAACGCATCCGACCAAGGTCGACAAGCGCAAGCTCCGCACGGTTGCACTCCACCACGTGGCCTGGAGCCAGGTCCTGGCTGACGCCGTACTTCAGAAGGAGTTCCGCGGCGTCGCCGACCCGGACCAAGCGTGGATCCTGGGAGAGCTCATCCGCTATCTCGAGCACCAGAAGTCCGGCGCACTCGAGTTCGACGACATGAGCGATTCGTGGGTCGGCATCCGCGACGCCGTCACCACCGGCACCCTCCGCGCCTCCGACAAGGGGATCTCGGAGGTGGTCGGCCGGTTCGACGCGCTGTTGCGATTCTCCGGACTACAACTGGGTCGGCAGCTCGGGCGCCAGGTCGCGCCGGTCCTCAGCCGCAAGGAAATGGCAGAGCCCGCGCTCCGGGCACGGACGCTCGCCGATCTTCTGTCGAAGGACGGGGTCCTCGTCGGAGTTCTTCGCGTACCTGACACAGCCGGAGACCTGGTCGTCACCGCAGACCTGAGGTCCTCACAGTTGACCTGTCACGTCGATGTCGAGGCTCCGCGTGAGGGCAAGCCGACGACTCGGGTGAACTGGCTCGTGCGCCAGCTCAAGAATGCACCACCGAATGTCCGGATCGAGGCCTTCGTGGCCCACGCCCGTGGTGCGTCGACGGCGGAACTTCTCGGCACCGTCCGCGACAATCCTGCCTGCCTGATCGCTGATCCGACGCGTGAGTTCCGCACCTTCCGCGTCGCCATCACGACCGCACTCGGCCCGAAGCGTGGGCGTGGCCGGGGCGCATTCATCGACTCCGTCATCAACGGCGTGGACGGCTTCTACTCAGAGGTCCTGCAAACGCTGCGCCCGTGGTCGGCCACGCCGCCGAAGCTTCGGCCTGCTCACCCCGGCCCCCCTGACATCGACGAATCAGTCGCAGCCTCGCTCTCGTCGACGGACTACTCATCCCAGGACGAAGTCCCGCCCTGGCAGCCGACATCCCCGTCCCCTGGGTTGCCGCCCGTGCAGCCTCCCTCGGAGACCGCGCCGGATGCTCAGGGGTCCGGCGCGGCCGCGGATTCCCAGGAAGACCCGGCCTGGAACGCCCATCACCCCTCAGGGACGTACTCCACCGGGACGCCTGACCCCGCCTCCTAGGACCCCTCGCGGGCGTTGCGCTGCACTTGGGAGACCATCCAGGCCGCGACCGATGCGGTGACCGCGCCGACCATGCCGATCCCCACCACCATGAGGACCGCTGCGATCATCCGGCCCTCGGTCGTGACCGGGAAGCGATCGCCGTACCCGACCGTCGTCACCGTCTCGCAAGCCCACCACAGTGCGTCTCCGAAGGTGGAGATGTTCGCATCTGCGGCGCCCCGTTCTGCATCGAGTACGGCGAGCGCGCCGAGCATCACCGCCATCGCGGCCGTGCCCGCGACGTAGACCGCCACACGCTCCACCAATCCGCCCGTCGCCGATCGGTTGACCATGCGGACGAACGAGAGCACGCGTAGGACCCGGAGAGGACGCAGCATCGGCAGGACGATCAGGGGCACGTCGTACCAGTGCCGCACCACATAGGCCCGGCGATCGGTGGCGAGGATGACCCGCACCGCGTAGTCGATCGCAAAGGCCGTCCAGACGGTCCACGAGACGATGTCCAGCATGCCTCGCGCGTCGCGCCCGAGGCCGGAGTCGACGACGGGCCACGCGTACGCGACGAGAAAGGCGACGGCCAGGAGGAGCAGGGGGATGTCGGCACGACGCTCCCAGCGTTCGACACGAGTCATGACTCCGGACCTTAGAGGTACTCAGCCCAGCGGATGCACGCACAACTGCACCCCCTCCTCGCGCGCGAGGTGCTCCCAGGCCGACAGGCACGCGGCACAGGCCAGGGCGAGCCAGGCGCCGCAGTCGCACGCGACGACCTGGCAGACGGCGGTCACGCAAGCGGTGGCCGGCGCGTCGCAGGGACCGTGGCGGTGCTCGCACTCACAGCGCAGATCGTGGTCGAGGTCGAGGGTCGCGCCGAGGTCGCAGGTCGGGTCGGCGATCGTGGGCAGGGCGGTCAGGGTCATGGATACCTCCACTCGTCGGGATTGACCCGTTCCACGATGAGTGGGGGCACGGACAAGTTCGGTCCGTTGTCCACAGGGTGCGGACGAAAGGGAGGATCTGGGTGGGCGCGGACGGTTTCGAACCGCCGACCGCTCGGGTGTAAACCGAGTGCTCTACCGCTGAGCTA
>JASLCW010000418.1 GCA_030151765.1 Marmoricola sp. | reverse complement strand
AGATGTCCGCCCTGGGCGAACGCCCCTGGCAGAAAGGCCTCACCGCACCGCAGATCGCCGAGGCGATCCTCACCGCCGAGGTGCCCGCGGCGGAGTAGCTAGTGGTGTGGCTGCGAAATAACGCGGGTGACGGACCACTAGTCCGCCGACGGGGTCCCTGACGGGGACGGTGTGGCCGACGGGCTCGGCGGCGTGAACATCGACTGCGAGACGGTGTCGGCGAGCTTCATCCGGGCGGTCAGGATGGCCACGTCGGGCGTGGTCGAGCCGGACTTCATCAAGGCGCTGAGCCGGGCGTCGGCGTATTGCCGGACGGCGTCCCACTTGTCGGAGATCGGTGACTCGACGATCCGCCGGGCCTGGTCGGTGAAGACCTGCGAGCCGGCCGGCATCTTGGTGGGCTCCCAGAAGGCGTCGGAGGCCAGCACGGCGAGATTGGTCGGCATCACGTAGCCGGTGGCGGCGAGGGTGCTCATCGCCGGCTCGGAGACCAGGTCGGCGAGCAGGTCGGCCGCGGCGGTGGGGTTGGCCGACGTACGTGACAGGCACATTCCGGTCGACCGGCCCGTCGTCTGCGAGGTTCCGATGCGCGGCATCGGGAGCACGTTGAAGGGCACCTTGGAGTTGGCGCGCAGTTCGCCGGTGAGATCGCGGTAGCCGAGGATCATCGCCAGCCGGCCGTGCTCGAACTGGCGCAGCGCCGTCGCGTACGGCGTCGACGAGGGCAGCGCCACCCGGTGATTGCGCACCAGGGAGAGCAACTGGGTCAGGCCCTCGATGCTGCCGCCGGACGACAGCGTCAGGCTGGTCGGCTCGTCGGGACTGTCGACGATGCCGCCTCCGGCCGACGAGAGGAAGGGCCCGACCTGTTCGACCGTCGGCGCGATGTAGATGCCGTGGCGGCCGCCGGTCGCGGCCATCGTGGCCGCGGTGACGAACTGCTCCATCGTCCATTTCTGACTGGCCGCGATCGGCGACGGCGCGGTGCCCTGGGCGGCAGTCAGGTTGACCACCGCGGCGTTGTAGTAGACGACCAGCGGCGAGTAGTCGACGGGCATGCACTGCAAGGCCAGATCGCGGCTGTACTCCTCGACGGCGCCGCGGACATAGCCGTCGCCGAAGTCGATCTGCCGCTCCTCGAGCAGCTCCGAGACGGGCTGGATCAGCTGGTCGGACATCAGCCCGGGCAGCTCGCTGGCGCTGGACAGGAAGAGGTCGGGCTCCTTGCCGGCGAGCGCATCGGCGCGGACCGCGGCGAGCGCCGTCGCCTCGTCGGGGTACGACGCCACCTCCGCGGTCACCGCCGGACTGGCCTTGGTGTAGGCCGCGACGACTTGCTCCCAGGCCTTGTTGACCGGGGCCGGACCGTAGACGACGACGCGCAGGTGTGCCGGTGTGGGGACCGAACTCGCGGCCGACGGCGGCACTTCACCGTCCGGCGTACAAGCCGCCAACATCGAGACCGCCACCAGCCCGACCCCGAGGCCGGCCACCCCCCTGATCAGTGATCCCCGCGCCACCGTTCCGCACCTCGTCCTCGTCGATCCTTGTCCGTACCTCCGGCCGAACATCTGCTCGGTCACGATAGCGGGCTCGCCGGACGGTCCGGCTCCCTCGGCCGTGTGATCTTGTCTCGTAGCCTGTGCCCATGCGCCAGAAAACCGGAGCCGTCCTCGCGCTCGCCCTCCTCGGATTCGCGGTGAGCGCCTGCGGTTCGGGCACCTCCGATCCCTCCCCTTCACCGACCGGGACGACCAGCGCGCCCGTGTCCCCGTCGCCGACGCCCGTGGCCTCGCCGACCACCGCACCACTCCCCCTGTCCGGCCGGGTGCTCACCGCCGCCGACGTACCGGCAGCGCTCGCCGGGACCCGCCGGACTCTCGCGCCGACGGCCACCGTCGGCGTCTGCAACCGGGTCTCGCTGCTCACCCTCGGCGCCACCAGAACTTCCGGCGTCGCCTACGTGGGCCAGGGCCACACGGTGGCGAATGTGGTCGCCAAGCTCGCCGACGAGAAGACGGTGGCCCTGGTGACGAGGACGCTCCGCAGCCTGCACGACAAGTGCTCGATGCCGACGACGCCGATCACCACGGTCGCCGGCACCACCGGCGCCGGCTGGCGTTACGTCGCCACGACCGGCAACGGGAAGTCCGAGGGGCTGGGCGTCGCCGTCGCCGGCCGGCTGATGACCGTCGTCGCGGTCAGCGGCGACACCGCCACGGTGACCGCCAGGCTCGACGGCCTGCTCACCAGCGCCTCCCGGCGGATCGGCTGACGCAGGTGCCCGACGAGCCCCGCCCCCACCACCGGCCGCTGCTGCCGGGCGCCGGGCGCTTCGAGCAGATCGAGTCCGGCACCGACCCGGCGCTGCTCTCCGAGGCGGCCGAACGATCGGCCCGGGCGCTGGTCCGCGGTGTCGCCGGCGGCACCGACCCCAAGCTCGTCGAGCGCGTCGTCCACCTCGCCGAGAACGAGGGCATCGACGAGCTGGCCTCGTTGTGGTCGGGTGCCCCGGCGGACTCGCTGGCCGGAGCGCTGTGGCGCCTCTACCTCCTGCGCAGCTGGGTGTACGCCGACCCGCTCCGGGTCGCCCGCCAGTTCGAGCACGGGCGGCGCCGGGCCCCCGTCTCCGAGGTGATCTCCGGCGTGAAGGAGCCTCCCGGGCCGGACGAGGTCAAGCTGCTCGCGGACCAGGTGCTCGGCGGTCTGGTCACCGGCGACTTCGCGGACGTGCTCTTCCGGGCCGCCGCCTTCGCGCGGGTCGCCGCCACCGGCCGCGCCGACCTCGACGACGACCACGAGGAGCACCTCGCGGCCGCGCGGATGCTGACCCTGGCGGGTCAGCTCGATCACGCCGCCCGCCTCGAACTCGAGGGACACCTCGGCTGAAAGGACCCGATCGACACGAGCGCTGGGCTCGGCCGAGTATGGTTTCCCGTGCGTCGGGCCGTGGCAGCCCCGGGTCCCAAAATCAGCCGCTGCGAGCGGCCACGCGCCGTGAGGCGCTCCCGG
>JASLCW010000414.1 GCA_030151765.1 Marmoricola sp. | reverse complement strand
GTTGAGACGATTTCGTATCAATGTATCATCGCCGCTATGACGGCGGTCACAGTCCAGCCGAGCGAGGAGTCCGCACTCCCCCGTGGAGGCGCGCCCCTCGGTCCCGATTCGCTCACCTGGCGGTATTTCGGCGACTGGCGGATCACCTTGATCGGCCCGCGCGCCGGCGTACTGCAGAACATGCTTCCTTCACTCGGGCAGGGCGTCGAGGACCACTCGGTGTGGTTCCAGGACACCCTCGCCAGGCTGGCCCGGAGCATCCCGCCGATCTTCGGCACCCTCTACAACGACGACGGCGGCGAGACCGGTCGCAAGGTCCGCGACTTCCACCGGCACATCAAGGGCAGGCTTCCCGACGGCAGCGGCCCGTACAGCGCCCTCAATCCGCACACCTACTACTGGGCGCATGCCTGTTTCGTGGACAGCATGGTCGCCGGCGTCGAGACCTTCATCCGGCCGCTGAGCCTCGGCGAGAAGGACCAGATCATCGCCGAATCGGTCACCTGGTACCACCTGTACGGCGTCGCCGAGCCGGTGCTCGACGGCGAGGGCATCCCGCGCACCTGGTTCGACTTCACCCGTTACCTCGCGCGGGTGAGCGACGGGGAGCTGGTCAGGCACCGCACCGCGGCGTACGGCATGGGCTACACCACGAAGGGGTGGCCACGTCCCAAGCAGGTCAATCCCCTTGTGTGGAAGGCGATCCGCCGCCCGATCAACGCGGTGAGTTCGTCGCTGTCGATCGGCGGCATGCCACCCAGGGGCCGCGAGATCCTCGGGCTTCCGTGGGATGAAGGACGCGAGCGTCGCTACCAGCGCTTCGCCGCACTCGTACGCCGCGCCCGGCCCCTCATTGACGCGCTGCCGCCACGGTGGCGGATGCACCCCATCCCAGCACGGGCCTTCGCCCGGAAAGGACGATGAAGACATGTTTGCTTTGTCAGGCAGGACGATCGCCGTCACCGGAGGCGCTCAGGGCATCGGCGCCGCCACCGCACACCGGCTCGCCGAAGCCGGCGCCCGGGTGGTGATCGGCGATCTCGACACCGACCTCGCCAAGCACACCGCGGAGGCGATCGACGGGCTCGCGCTCCCGCTCGACGTCTCCTCGCAGGAGTCCTTCGCGAACTTCCTGGACGAGACCATCGCGCAGTACGGCGCCCTCGACGGCCTGGTGAACAATGCCGGCTTCATGGTCCTCGGCCGGGTCGTCGAGACCCCGCTCGAACGCCAGCTGGCCCAGGTCGACGTCAACCTCAACGGCGTGATCATCGGCTCGCACGAGGCCGCGACCCGGATGCGCCCCGGTGGCCGGATCGTCAACATCGCCTCGGTCGCCGGCCGGGTGCCGATCCCCGGCTCGGCCGTCTACAACGCGACGAAGGCCGGCGTGCTCGCCTTCAGCGAGTCCCTCGACGCGGAGCTCGCCCCGCGCGACATCCGGGTCTCCTGCGTGCTGCCGTCCTTCACCAACACGCACCTCATCGACGGCACCACGGCCACCGGCATGACCAAGCCGATCGAGCCGGCGGTCGTCGCCGACGCCGTCCTCGCCGCCTTCGAGAAGCCCCGGCTCTTCCGGGTCCGGCCGCGCCTGGTCGCCTGGTCCGCCGCGCACTGGAGCAGCACCCCGGCCGCCCTCAAGCCCGCCATGCGCAAGGCCCTCGGCCTCGACACCATCTTCGCCGAGCACGACCACGACGCGCGGGCGTCGTACGACGAGCGCACCGGCGGCTGAACGAGCCTGATCAGGCGGAGGAGCCCATCGCCTCGGCACGGTTGAGCAGTCCCCGGGCCTCGTCCGGACGGGAGAGCCGCTGCAGGGTCCGGCCCAGGAGCAGGGTGGCGTAGCCGTCGCCCGGGTCCTGCTCCATGAGGCCCCGGAGCTCGGTCTCGGCACGCCCCAGACGGGCCGAGTGATAGTACGAACGGGCCAGCAGCAGCCGGGCATCGGTCAGACCGTGCGCCACGTCGTCCCCGGCCTCCGCGATCACGCCTTCGAGCAGTTCGGCGGCGCGCAGATAGTCGCGCTGCTCGAAGTAGTCCGCGGCGAGCCGGTAGCGGTCGTACATCGTTCCCATCATGGTGGTTGAAACCACAACGACCACCGGCTTATGCCCCGTCCTCCTCCGGGTCCACGTCGGCGAGCAGGTAGTGGGTGATCAGGCCGTCATGACTGTGGTCGTGCGGGTGCGGCGGCTCCGGGATGTTGCGCCCCTCCGCGGTGTCCCAGAAGCGGTCGACCGTGGCCAGCATCCGGCGGGACATCCGGCCGGTGACACCGGCGTGCGGCGCATAGGGGTGGGGGCGGGTGGGGGCATGCAGCTCCGCGCGATGCAGGCGCAGGGCCAGCCCGTCCATCTCCTCCGGCTCGAGCCGACCGACCAGGCGCGCGACGATGCGCGACTCGAGCATCATCGTGGCCTCGAACTCGCGGTCGAGATCGGTCCACACCCGTTGCCAAGTGGCATGAGCCGCGTGGGCGCCGCCGTACAGTTTCGCCTTCGTCAGCGCGAGGGTGAGTTCGAGCCGTCGCGACTGGGCGATGAACTGGTCGACCAGCTCCCGGTCGTGCTGGCGAGCCCGGGGCAACAGGGCCGCACTGAGCGCCGCCAGATGGCGGGAAGTGCTGGCCATGAAGGTGTCCAGGTGCGCGTACTCGTCGCGGGCCTTGTGCTGGCCCAGGTCGGTCCGCGCCTGCGCCAGGCGCTCGCGGAGAATGTCTTGTGTCGCGTCGATGGTGACGTCGAGGATTCCGTGCATGATGCACCTCCGGTGACACTTCGAGTGTGCACCCGCGAGGGGAGGATCGGAAGACTCAGACCCGGTGCTTGCGGGCCATGATCTTCTCGGCGAGTTCGCGCGAGGCGAGCCGGCGGAAGGTGAAGACGACGGGCGCATTGCTCCCGATCGCGTAGAGCCGCTTGGGGCGATCGGCCTCGATCGCGCCGACGATCACCTCGGCGACCTTCTCGGCCGGGACGCCCGTGGCCTCATTGGCATCGAGCGCCGCGACGACCCGGTCATGACCCTGCCGGTACGGCGAGTCGGCCCCGACGTACTTCGACCTCCGCTGGCTGATGCCGGTGCGGATCGACCCGGGTTCCACGGTCGTGAACTCGACTCCGTACGGGCGGGTCTCGAGGCGGGCCGCGTCGGCGAAGCCCTTGATCGCCGCCTTGCTCGCGCCGTACGAGGACCGGAAGGCGAGCGGGAAGCTGGCCTGCATCGAGCCGATCATGACCACGCGCCCGTATCCCCGAGCGCGCATGCCCGGAAGGACCAGCTGGGTCAGCCGGACGGGACCGAGGACATTGCAGTCGAAGAGTCGCTGCAGCCCTTCCCAGGGCAGCTCCTCCAGCGGCCCGGTCTGCGACTCGCCCGCGTTGTTCACCAGTACGTCGATCTCGCCGAGCGATGACCCGAGAGCCTCGATGCTCTCCAGCGAGCCGAGATCGAGGGACAGGTACTCGACTCCCGGGACCGGGTCCGCCACCGTCGCCGCGTCACGACTGGTGCCGAGAACGCGATAGCCCTTCGCCACCAGGAGCTCCGCGGTCGCCTTCCCGATCCCCGACGAGGCGCCGGTGACCAGCGCGGTCCTCACAGCGACCGCCCCAGACTCCGGCCGGCCCGCAGGCCCGAGTGGATGCAACCGCCGAGGAAGGTGCCCTCGAGGGCGTTGTATCCGTGCACCCCACCGCCGCCGAAGCCGGCCACCTCGCCGGCGGCGTACAGGCCCTCGAAGACGGAGCCGTCCGGGTGGACCACCTGCGAGTCCAGGTTGGTCTCGAGACCGCCGAGGGTCTTGCGGGTCAGGATGTTGAGCCGTACGGCGATCAGCGGGCCCTGCGCCGGGTCGAGGATCGGGTGCGGCTTGACCACGCGCAGCTTGTCGGTCAGGTGCCGGCGCGCGTTGTGGATCGCGATCACCTGGTTGTCCTTGGAGAACTTGTTGCGGGTCTCGCGGTCGCGCTCGACGATCTGCCGCTCCAGTTCCGCGGCGTCGAGCTGCCGGCCGCGGCCCTCGGCGAGGACATTCATCTTCTCGACGAGCTCGCCGATCGTGTCCGCCATCACGAAGTCCTCGCCGTGGTCGACGAAGGCCTGCACCGGACCCGGAGCACCCTTGGCGAGGCGCGCCTTCAACAGCTCCTTGCGGTTCTTGCTCGTGATGTCGGGGTTCTGCTCGGAGCCGGAGAGCGCGAACTCCTTCTCGATGATCGACCGGTTGAGCACGAACCACGTGTAGTCGTAGCCGGTGTGCCCGATGTGCCGCAGCGTGCCGAGCGAGTCGAAGCCGGGGAAGCACGGCGCCGGCATCCGCTGGCCGGTCGCGTCGAACCACATCGAGGAGGGGCCGGGAATGATCCGGATCGCATGGTCGGGCCAGATCGAGTTCCAGTTGTGGATGCCCTCGGTGTAGTGCCACATGCGGTCGCGGTTCACGATGCTGGCGCCGGCGGACTCGCTGATCCCGAGCATCCGCCCGTCGACGTACGCCGGTACGCCGGGGATCATATGCTTCGGTGCGGGACCGAGCCGGTCGGTCGGCCAGTTGGACCGGACCAGGTCGTGGTTGTGACCGATGCCGCCGCTCGTCACGATGACGGCCTGCGCACGCAGCTCGAAGTCGCCGATCACCTCACGGGACGAGGCGACCCCGCGTTCCTCGGTGGAGTCGACGAGCACCGAGCCGCGGACGCCGACACAGGCGCCGCCCTCGACGACCAGCTCGTTCACCTGGTGGCGGTGTGCGAAGGTCACCTGGCCGCGCCGTTCGGCCTCCTCGACGGGCTCGAGGAAGACCCGGACCACCTCGGGGCCGGTGCCGTTGGTGATGTGGAAGCGCGGGACCGAATTGCCGTGCCCGCCCGCTCGGCCGTCACCGCGCTCGGCCCAGCCGACGAGCGGCAGCACCTTGAGCCCGAGGGCCTCCAGGTAGGGCTGCTTCTCCCCTGCCGCGAACTCGACATAGGCCTGTGCCCACTGCCGCGGCCAGTGGTCCTCGCGCTCGCGGTCGAACTGGGCGGAGCCGAACCAGTCCTGCAGTGCCAGCTCGAGCGAGTCCTTGACCCCGAAGCGCCGCTGCTCGGGCGAGTCGACGAAGAAGAGGCCGCCGAGCGACCAGAAGGCCTGGCCGCCGCGATTGGCCTCGTTCTCCTGGTCGACGATCAGCACCCGCTTGCCGGCCTTGACCAGCTCGTGGGTGGCGACCAGGCCCGCGAGGCCGGCTCCGACGACGATGACATCGGCTGACTCAGTCATGAGGGAAAGTTACCGGGCAAGATGGAGGCATGCACGAGTGGTCTCGCGGGCCTGGAACGGGTGCGCGGCTGCATGACCTCGTGCGGACGCTGCCGCCGGGTGCCTTCGCCATGGTGATGGCGACCGGCATCGTCTCGATCGGGCTGCACTCCCAGCACGTCGACCTGCTGTCCCGGCTGCTCCTCGCGATCACCGCGGCCGCCTTCGTCGTACTCGTCCTGGCGAATGGCTGGCGCCTGGTCTCGCACCGGGACGCGCTCGCCGAGGATTTCACCCGTCCCGAGCGGGGCTTCGGCTTCTACACCTTCGTGGCCGCCGGCAATGTGCTCGCGGTCCGGCTTGCCGGGCAGCACTTCACGATCGCGTCGGTGCTGCTCGCGGTGACCGCCTGCCTCTGGCTGCTCCGGGGCTATGCGCTGCCCTGGACCACCCGCCTCGACCCGGGCGCGAACCTCGCCGGCAGCATCAACGGCGTCTGGTTCATGTGGGCGGTCGGCGCGCAGTCGATCGCGGTCGCGGCGGCCGTCCTCGCACGGCAGCGACCCCACGAGGTTCTGTCGCTGATCGCCCTCACCGCCTGGGTCGTCGGGGTCTTCCTCTACTTCCTGTGCTGCGTGCTGGTCGTCATCCGCGCGGCCACACAGGGCATCGCCGCCACCGACCTGGCGCCGCCGTACTGGATCGCGATGGGTGCGGCCGCGATCACCTCGGTCGCCGGCAGCGAGGTCGCCCGCCTGCCGCCCGGGCCGTACGGCGACATCGCCCGCGAGCTGGTCCGCGCCGGCTCGGTGTGCGCCTGGATCCTCGCCTCGTGGCTGGTGCCGATGCTGCTCGCGACGGGCTGGTGGCGGCACATCACGCATCGGATCCCGTTCCGCTATTCCACCGAGCTGTGGTCGATCGTCTTCCCCCTGGGCATGTACGCCGTCGCGAGCCTCACCCTTGCCCGAACCGATCGACTGCCCTGGCTGCACGACGTCGGTGTGGTCGGACTCGATGTCGCGGTCGTCGCGTGGCTCGTCGTACTCGTGATGGGCCTCGAGCGACTCATCCGGCGGCTGCCGACGGAGCCGCGGCCAGGGCCCGGTCGACCTCTTCGTTGACGAGGTCGGCGTTGATGACGGCGCCGGCCAGCGCGCCTGCCGCCGCGGAGGCGCCGACCTGGGCGGAGATGTCGGCGACATTCCCGGCCGCCCAGACGCCCGGGACATTCGTCGCGCCGGCCTGGCCGACGGGTACGTGCACGCCCATGCCGGACGGGTGTTCCTCGATCTCCACACCCAGGTCCGCCAGGAATCGGGTGCGCGCGATCATGCGGGTCGCGACGGCGACGGCCTCGCGGGCGATCACCCGGCCGTCCGCGAGCCGGACCCCGCTCAGCCGGTCGTCGGCGACCTCGATGCCGGTCACCTCGCCGTCAACCACCGCGACACCACGGGCGGCGGCACGGGCGAGCTGGTCCTCGGGGATGTCGATCCCGTTGCGGAAGAGCACGATGTCGTCGCTGAGTTGGGAGAAGAGCAGCGCCTGGTGCACCGACATCGGCCCGGTCGCCAGGATGCCGATCGCCTGGTCGCGGACCTCCCAACCATGGCAATAGGGGCAGTGCAGCACGTCGCGCCCCCAGCGCTCGCGCAGTCCGGGTACGTCGGGCAGCTCGTCGACCAGGCCCGTGGTGACCAGGAGCCGCCGAGCGGTCAGCCGCTCACCTGCCGCCGTCTCGACGACGAAGCCGTCGCCGTCCGGCCGCGCCGCGATCACCTCGCCCTGGCGGATCTCGCCGCCGTACCCGGTCACCTCGGCGCGCCCCCGGGCCAGCAGTTCGGCCGGCGGGAGCCCGTCATGACCGAGCAGTCCGTGTACGCCGTGGGCGGGCGCGTTGCGCGGTTCGCCGCTGTCGATCACGAGGACCCGTCGACGCGACCTCGCCAGCATCAGGGCGCCGTTGAGGCCGGCGGCCCCACCACCGATCACGATGGCGTCGTACTCGTTCATGCCGATCTCCTTCTCTGTCGTCTGCGACCACGATGCGGCGACGCATGCAGAAACGGCAAGCTTCATTGCCGGTATGGCAAAATGGGTGTCATGGGTGCAGAGATCGACGACACACTCGCCGGCGTCGGCGGCCGCCTCCGTGAGCTCCGGCAGCAGCGCGAGACGACGCTCGCCTCGGTCTCGGAACGCACCGGCATCTCGGTGAGCACCCTGTCGCGACTCGAGTCCGGCGAACGCCGGCCCACTCTGGAGCTGCTGCTCCCGCTCGCCAAGGCCTACGGCGTCACCCTCGACGAGCTGGTCGACGCACCGCCTACCGGCGATCCGCGGATCCATCTCCGACCGGTCCAGGCCCACGGCATGACGATCCTGCCGCTGACCCGTCGCCCGGGCGGGATCCAGGCCTACAAGATGGTGATCCCGCCGAAGAAGCGTCGTACGCCGCCCGAACTGCAGACCCACGAGGGCTACGAATGGGTCTACGTCCTCAACGGACGGCTGCGCCTGCTGCTCGGCGACCAGGACCTCGTCCTGCGCGCCGGCGAGGCGGCCGAGTTCGACACCCGCACGCCGCACTGGTTCGGCGCCGCCGACGACCACGGCGCCGAATTCCTCAGCCTCTTCGGTCGTCAGGGCGAGCGCGCCCACGTGCGCGCCCGCGGACGCTCCTGACCCTGTCGGTGGCGGGTGGCACGCTGGAGCCGTGCCCGAACGTCCCGAAGTCCCCCTCGCCTGGATCCACCGACTCGGCGAGATCTGCGCGGCCTTCCCCGAATGCCAGGAGGAGGCCGCCTGGGTCGGGGTGCGCTGGCGGATCGGCCAGGCGACCGTGGCGCACGTCTTCGGCGGAGAGGACGGTCGCTACCGGATCACCTTCCGCGCGGAGCCCAGCGAGCTGATGGCGCTGGAGCACCTCGGCACGCCCTATTTCCGGGCCTCCTGGGGGCACAACGTCGCCGGGATGCTGCTCGACGAGGACACCGACTGGACCGAGCTCGCCGAGCTGCTCACCGATTCCTACTGCGTGCAGGCGCCGCAGCACCTGGCCGATCGGGTGGACCGGCCAGGCGCCTGAGACTCACCCCACCCGGTTGATGAAGGGGACGTAGCCGCGGCAGGGCTCGTTGCGCAGGCTCGGGCAGGCGGGGAAGCCGGAGCCGACGCTCAGGCCGGGGATCACCGGGAGCACCAGGCGCGAGGGGTACTTCCGCGAGGAAGCCACCCACACCTTGGCGGTGCCCTTGGCCGGCTTCGGTGCCGTCGTCGACCAGATCGGCTGGGTGCCGTTCGGGGCCGAGATGGTGATCCGGATCTGCGAGCCCTTCCGATAGGCGTGACCCTGGTAGTACAGCGGGATCACGATCTTCGTGTACTTCTTCCTGGGCAGCGGGCGGGCGTCCTTCTTCAACATCGAGATCACCGGATTGAGCAGCGTGCTGCGCTGCTTGAAGATGTTGTCGGTGCCCTTGGCCAGCTTCCGCATGCTGCCGCGCAGCCAGCCGTTCTGGACGAAGGTCTCGTGGCCGGCGTGGACCTCGCTGACCGTCGCCTGGAAGTCGACGTCCTTGCGATTCGACTTCACCCACAGCACCACCGAACCGGCGCCGACCGCCGTGACATTGGCGGTCAGCGGAGCCGACAGGTAGGACACCGCGTTGCCGCGGGTCTCCTGCTTCCAGTCCCACTTCCACTGCGAGGCATTGCCCCACAGGCCACCCGTCTCGGTGCCCGCCTTGAAGTCACTCAGGGGGCGCTTGCGGGGCGCGGCGACGTACGTGTTGACCAGCTTCTTGCGGCTCGCGTGACCGATCAGGCGACCGTGCGTGCCGAGATAGAAGGAGGTCGCGCGGGTGCCCGGGACCGGGAGCGTGCTGAAGGAGTGTTCGTAGCCGGGGTACGGATCGCCGGCGTGGAACTGGCCGCTCGGGCCGGTGCCGGCGCCGTTGTCGAAGAGCACCCGGACCGAGGGCTGCTTCTCGAAGGCCGCCTTGGCCGCGTCGTAGGAACCGCTCGTCTCGATCGAGTCGACCGGCAGCAGCATCAGGTCCGAGGGAGAGATCCCCATCGCGACGTCGTACAGGATCGGCGACAGCAGATTGATCAGCGGCGCCTTCAGCAGTGGCGTCTCCTTCGCGACATAGATCGACAGGAAGTCGAACCACTTCGTGAAGGTCTCCGGATCGAGCGAGTCGATGTGCGCGCCGTTGGTGAAGGTGAACCACTTCTTCGAGGTCCCGGTGAAGTGCGAGACGAGCGCCGGGCAGTGTCCACCGGTCTGCTCGTCCTCGAACTGACAGGTCATGAAGACCGGCACGTTGATCTTGTGCACGAAGGTGATCGGGTCGAGCGGGTCGGCGACCTTCTTCACGTAGTGGCTGTT
>JASLCW010000404.1 GCA_030151765.1 Marmoricola sp. | reverse complement strand
TGGAGATCGGGAAGATCCGCATGTGCTCGCCCTCGTGGAGCCGGCCGTTGTAGAGGCTCCACAGCTCGGGACGCTGGTTCTTGGGGTCCCACTGGCCGAATTCGTCGCGGTGGGAGTAGACGCGCTCCTTGGCGCGGGCCTTCTCCTCGTCGCGGCGACCACCGCCGAAGGCGGCAGTGAAGCCCTCCTCCTCGATGGCGTTGAGCAGGGTGCCGATCTGGAGGCGGTTGCGGGAGGTCTTGCCGTCGTCGACGACCACCCCGTTCTTGATCGCCTCGTCGACCGAGGCCACCACGAGGCGTACGCCGAGCCGGTCGACCCAGTGGTCGCGCGTCTCGAGCACCTCGGGGAAGTCCAGTCCGGTGTCGACCTGGAGCACGGGGAAGGGGATCTTCGCCGGGTAGAAGGCCTTCTCGGCCAGCCTCAGCATCACGATCGAGTCCTTGCCGCCGGAGAACATCAGCACCGGCTTCTCGAACTCGGCCGCGACCTCGCGGAAGATGTGGATCGACTCCGCCTCGAGCTGATCGAGCTGACTCAGCTGGTAGTCGGCATGGGTCTGGGTCACGAATGGGCCTTTCCGGGGGGACAGCAACCGACATGTTATCGGTGAGGGAGTTTCTTTCTGGCGTCACGTTCGTTATGGCTCCCGTGAACACGTTCTCGTCCGTCCGCATCGCGAGATTTCGCGGTGCCCGGGCGGTGAGTTCCCGGTGATTCCCGGTGACGCCACCGCCGCTGTGCTGCTGCCCGAGCAGCCGGACATGCGCGCCCTTGCCCTGGCCGGAGGCGAGGCGACGATGAGCCTCGGCGAGGCCGCGCACGTCGGCATGCTCCCGGCCCGGTCGGCCGAGCGGCGCGGCTTCCGCGCCAGCCTGCAGCGGCTCGTCGCGATCACCGCCCTGCTGGACCTGCTGACGATCACCGCGGCGGCCTGCATCGCCTGGGAGCTGCGCTGGACCTTCGGCGGCTACTTCACCGACGCCTTCAGCTCGGAGCTCTTCCCCAAGAACATCGCCTTCCTGGTCCCCGCGTGGCTGGGTGTCCTGGCCGTCCGCCGGGCTTACTCCCTGGACGTGGCCAGCGTCGGCGTCGGGTACGGCGAGTACTCGCTCATCGTGCGCTGCTCGATGGTGGCGGTGGCCTGTGTCGGGTTTGCCGGTTTCGTCACGAAGTCGACCGAGCTGTCCCGCGGCTACCTGGTGCTGGCGCTGGTCGTCGGCATCCCGATGCTGCTCTTCGAACGCTTCTGCGTACGGCGTACGGTCGGCCGGCTCCGCGAGCGTGGGCGCCTGTGCCACCGTGCCGTCGTGGTCGGTCCGGCGGCCGGTGTCTCCGACCTGCTGCGGACCCTGCGCCGCGAGGCGTGGACCGGATACGGCATCGTCGGTGTCTGCGTCCCCGAGGACTTCCGTGACTCCTGGAGCCACGACGTACCGGTGCTGGGCGTGATCGGCGATCTCGCCGACGTCGTCCGCCGTGAGAACGCCGACACGGTCGTCGTGGTCGGCGGCAGCTACCACTCCGCCGCGGACCTGCGCCGGGTCAGCTGGGAGCTCGAGGGCCAGGACGTGGATCTCCTCGTGGCGCCCACGCTCACCGACGTCGCCGGACCGCGGGTGCGGATGCGGCACGTGGCCGGCCTGCCCCTGGTCCACGTCGCCGAGCCGCCGGTCTCCAAGGCGCGCGGCCCGCTCAAGCGGGTCTTCGACACCGTCTTCGGCATCGCGCTGATCGTGGCCCTGTCGCCGGTCCTGCTGGTGCTGGCGCTGGCCATCAAGCTCCACGACGGCGGACCGGTCTTCTACCGGCAGACCCGCGTGGGCGTGCTCGGCCGGCACTTCTCGATGGTCAAGTTCCGGTCGATGGTTCCGGACGCCGACCAGGTGCGCGCCGAGCTCGACGAGCACAACGAGGTCGACGGCGTTCTCTTCAAGATGAAGGAGGACCCCCGGATCACCCCGATCGGGCGCTTCCTCCGCAAGCACTCGCTGGACGAGCTGCCGCAGCTCTTCAACGTGGTGCGTGGCGAGATGAGCCTCGTCGGCCCGCGGCCCGCCCTCCCCGAAGAGGTCGCCGGCTACGAGCCCGACATGCGTCGTCGCCTGCTGGTGCAGCCCGGCCTGACCGGCCTGTGGCAGGTCTCCGGCCGCTCCGACCTCTCGTGGGAGGAAGCCACCCGGCTCGACCTGTACTACGTCGACAACTGGTCGATGATGACCGACATGGTCATCCTCGCGAAGACGGCGGGCGCGGTCGTCCGGCCCCAGGGCGCCTACTGAGGATCGACGACCTCTCTAGGGAGTCTCGCGGGTCGGCAGCACGGGGAGGTCGCCGACGGCCGTCCGGTGCCCTCACCGCACCGGAGGCCCGATATCGCGATCCTCAGGCGAGGCCGGCGACGTACGACGTGAGCGCCTCGAGCTGATCGGCGGGCTCGAATCCGGTCGCGCGCAGCTTGCTCAGGTCGAGCGTGCTGTACGACGGCCGCGGGGCGACGGACCTGCCCTCGGCCCAGGCGTGGGTGGTGGTGTCGGTGACGTCCTCGCCGGAGCGCCCGCTGAGCTCGAAGACCGCCCGGGCGATCGCGGCCCAGCTGAGCGTCTCGCCGGCATTCGTCACGTTGTAGGTGCCGTACGCCGCTCGCGTGGTGAGCAGGTGCCGGGTCGCCCGGGCCAGCTCGGTGGTGAAGCTGAGCCGGCCGAACTGGTCGTTCACCACGGCCGGCGACACCCCGTCATGAGCCAGCTGACGCATGGTGCGGACGAAGTTCCGGCCCTCGCCGACCACCCAGCTCGTGCGGAGGACGTAGTGCCGGGGCGCGCCAGAGACGGCCAGGTCACCGGCGGCCTTCGACTGGCCGTAGACCCCTAGGGGCGTGAAGGGCTCGTCCTCGGTGTGCTGCTCGACGCTCCCGTCGAAGACATAGTCGGTCGAGTAGTGCACCAGCGTGATCCGGTGCTCGGCCGCGACCCTGGCGAGGTGGGCCGGCGCCAGGGCATTGGCCGCCCATGCCTGTGCCCGGCCCTCGGAGGTCTCCGCGACGTCCACGGCGGTGAAGGCGGCGGCATTGAGGACGACGTCGTAGTCGCCCCAGTTCCAGGCCTCGACCTGCGTGGCATCGCTCACGTCCAGTTCGGCGAGGTCGACCGCGTCGGCGCCCGGGAATACGTCGAGGAGGGCGTGTCCGAGCTGTCCGCGGGCACCGATCACCAAGGTGCGCAGGGGCGGGAAGGGGGTCACCTCGGCGAGCGACGGATTGGCCCGGTCCTTGTCCGAGATCTCCGCCTCCGCCAGCGGGATCGGCCACGGAATAGCCGCGGTCGGATCCGCGAGGTCCAGCGCGGGGTAGACCTGGCCGGGCTTCCAGTGGGCGTTGACCAGATAGCTGTACGACGTGTCGTCGGTGAGCGTCTGGTAGGAGTTGCCGACGCCCCTGGGCACGAACACCGAGGTGCCCGGGTCGAGTTCGAGGTGGAAGGTCCGGCCGAAGCTCGGGCCCTCGCGCAGGTCGACCCAGGCGCCGAAGACGCGTCCCGTGGTGACCGAGACGAGCTTGTCCCAGGGCTCGGCGTGGATGCCGCGAGTCGCGCCGCGGGCGGTGTTGAAGGAGACATTGTTCTGGACCGGCTGGAAGTCCGGCAGTCCGAGCGCCACCATCTTGGCGCGCTGCCAGTTCTCCTTGAACCAACCGCGTGCGTCCTCGTGCACCGGCAGCCGGACGACCAGCAGACCGGGGACGGGCGACTCCTCGACGACGAGCTCGTTCACCTCACTGACCCTTCGCCGCGTAGCTCGCCTCGGTCGCCGCCTTGGCCGGCCGCCATACCGCCTCGTTGGCGACGTACCACTCGATGGTCGCGGCCAGGCCGGCGTCGAAGTCCTCGTACCGGGGACGCCAGCCGAGCTCGGTGCGGAGCTTGCCCGACTCGATCGCGTAGCGGCGGTCGTGCCCGGCCCGGTCGGTGACGAAGTCGATCTCGTCCTCGGCGCGCCCGAAGTGCCGCAGGATCGCGCGTACGACGTCGAGGTTGCTGCGCTCGCCGTCGGCGCCGATCAGGTAGGTGTCGCCGATGCGACCCCTCTCGAGGATCGTGAGCACGGCGGAGGAGTGGTCCTCGGTGTGGATCCAGTCGCGGACGTTGAGCCCGTCGCCGTACAGCTTCGGCCGGCCACCGTCGATCACGTTGGTGACCTGCCGGGGGATGAACTTCTCGACGTGCTGCCAGGGTCCGTAGTTGTTCGAGCAGTTGCTGATCGTGGCGCGTACGCCGAAGCTCCGCACCCATGCCCGCACGAGATGGTCCGATCCGGCCTTCGAGGCGGAGTACGGGCTGCTCGGGTTGTAGGGCGTGTCCTCGGTGAATTTCTTCGGATCGTCGAGTTCGAGGTCGCCGTACACCTCGTCCGTGGAGACATGGTGGAAGCGGACGTCGTACCGGCGTACTGCCTCGAGCAGCGTGTAGGTGCCGACGATGTTGGTGAGCACGAAGGGGCTCGGGTCGGACAGGGAGTTGTCGTTGTGGGACTCCGCCGCGAAGTGCACGACGCTGTCGTGGCGGCCGACCAGCTCGTCGACGATCGCGGCATCGGTGATGTCGCCCACCACTAGTGAGCATCGCTCCGCCGGCAGGCCCTCCAGGGCCTCACGAGACGCCGCATACGTCAGCTTGTCCAGCACCGTCACCTGCGCATCGGTGTGCTCGATCAGGTGGCGGACGAAGTTGGCGCCGATGAAGCCGGCACCGCCTGTGACGAGCATGGACGACATGACCGTTGATCTTAGGGAACGAGAGAGACGGCTCGGCCGGCACGGCCTCTACGATGAATGACCATGCGCGGGATCATCCTTGCCGGAGGTACCGGAACGCGACTGCATCCGATCACCCTGGGCGTCAGCAAGCAGCTGATGCCGATCTACGACAAGCCGATGATCTACTACCCGCTGTCGACGCTGATGCTCGCCGGCATCCGGGAGATTCTGGTGATCACCACCCCGCACGAGGCACCCGGCTTCCATCGTCTGCTGGGTGACGGCAGTCAGTTCGGCATCGAGCTGACGTACGCCGTACAGCCGAGCCCCGACGGACTCGCCCAGGCCTTCGTGATCGGCGCCGACCACATCGGTGAGGACCGGGTCGCGCTGGTACTCGGCGACAACATCTTCTACGGCGCGGGCCTGGGCACCCAGCTGCGCCGCTTCGGCGATGTCGACGGCGCCGCCGTCTTCGGCTACCGCGTCCAGGACCCGACCGCGTACGGCGTCGTCGAATTCGACGAGGAAGGCCGGGCGATCTCGCTGGAGGAGAAGCCCGAGAAGCCCAAGAGCCCGTACGCCGTGCCCGGCCTGTACTTCTACGACAACTCGGTCGTCGGGCATGCCCGCGACCTGAAGCCTTCGGCGCGTGGCGAACTGGAGATCACCGATCTCAACCGGATCTATCTCGAGCAGGGTCGCCTGCACGTGCAGGTGCTCGACCGCGGCACCGCGTGGCTCGACACCGGCACCTTCGAGTCGCTCAGCGACGCCGGCAACTATGTACGCACGATCGAGAACCGTCAGGGCCTGAAGATCAGCGCTCCCGAGGAGATCGCCTGGCGGCTCGGCTGGTTGTCGGACGAGGAACTGGTGGCTCGTGCCGCCGCGATGGAGAAGAGCGGCTACGGCACCTATCTGCGCGGCCTGCTCGGCTAGCGCCTGCGGGCGAGACTGAACTCGACGAATCGCCAGATGGCGATGACGATCGCGACCAGTCCGACCAGGTCGCCCGCGGTCAGTCCGTGCGTGGGGGCGACCACCCAGAGGATCTTGCCTTCGAAGTCCTGGTTGTCCAGCAGCCACCACACGCCGGTGCCGGCGAGCAGGACGGCGCCGATCCGGCCGGTGAGGTGGATGGTTCCGGCGAGGATGACCATCGCGACCAGGAGGAGCGGCGGGATCAGCACCGTGACACCGTAGTGGCGGTGAACGGCGGACGTGGTCGCTTCTCGCGTCTCCTAGGGTGATCTCATGAAAATCTTGGTCACCGGCGGCGCCGGCTACATCGGATCGACGACCGCGCTCGCACTCGAACA
>JASLCW010000402.1 GCA_030151765.1 Marmoricola sp. | reverse complement strand
AGGGCAAGACCAAGGCCGGCGGCTGGTCGCAGCAGCGCTTCGCGCGTCGCCGGGACAACCAGGCGGAGGCCGCCTACGAGGCCGCGGCCGGCCACACCCGCCGGATCCTGACCAGCTGCCCGGTGATCGTGACCGGCGGCGATCGGTCGGGGGTCGACCGCGTCCTGGAGATCTGCGGGCTCGCCGATCGGGTGGTCAGCCACCTGGCCGATGTCGGCGAGCCACGCCGGGGCGTCTTCGAAGAGGCCGTCGTGGACGCGCGGTCTGTCAGGATGAGCGTCACCAACGCCTGACCCCGTGCACGGAGGCCCCTGTGTGGCAGCCCGAACCCGGCTGGACGCCGCTACCGGGTGGCCGTGGCGCGCTCACGGCCGGGCTGTGGTCCACGGAGGCCGAGGGCCGGCCCTGGGTGGTCAAGCGGGTACGCCGTCCCGGGCCGGACGAGATCGAGCACGCCGATCCCCGCGGCGCGGCGTACTGGCGGCGTGAGGCGGAGGTCGCCGCCGATCACGACTGGTTGCGGGGACTCCGCCATCCCGAGGTGCTGCGCGTCGAGGAGGACGAGGACGGCTACTGCGTCTGGATGGCCGAGGTGACCGGACCGGAGCCGACCGCCCTGCTCGCGGCGACGGCGCTGGCCGGGCTCGCCGGCGTCGAGCCACCCGGCCGCCCGTGGCTCGCCGACGGCCTGTTGGGTGACCGGCTCCGGCTGATGGCCGCCCACGACGGCTGGCCAACACTGGCGCGCACGACCTTCGCCGATCTCGCCGACGAGCTCTGGCGACGCCGGGGCAGCATCCTGGATCGGTACGACGCACTCCCGGCGCGGGCTGCCCACGGCGACGTCGTACCGGCCAATCTGGCGGGTACGACGGGCCAGGAGATCCTCGCCCTCGACTGGTCGGGCCTGGGGACGGCTCCTGCCGGCGCCGATCTCGGCTACTTCGCCCTGTCGTGTCGTGAGGACTTCGACGTGCTGCTCGGCACCTACCTGGCTGCCCCCGCGGCGAAGGCCTTCGACGCCGCCGGGGTGCGGTTCGCCGCCGAGGCGATGGCGGTCTACACGGTCGTCGCGCGCGCCGAGTGGGCGCTGGCCAGGGTCGCAAAGGGCGAGGGTGCGCTCGCCGCGAAGTTCCGGCACCCCGCGGTGGCGCCGCACCTGCGCGCGCTGCAACGACAGTTCCCGCAGATCGAGTCGCTACTGGAGATCTAACGGCCGGCGCTGATCTCGAGTTGCCCGGCGAGCTCGTGGTGTAGGAAGGACTCCATGTCCGACAGCCCGGTGATCGCCGTCAGCGATCTGGTGAAGACCTTCGGCAGCTTCCGTGCCCTCGACGGCCTCGACCTCGAGGTGGGAGCGGGGGAGGTGCACGGCTTCCTCGGGCCCAACGGCGCCGGCAAGTCCACCACGATCCGCTGCCTGCTCGGCCTGCTTCGCACCGACTCGGGAAGCGCGAGCGTCTTCGGCCGGGATCCGTGGCACGACATCGCGGCGATCCACAGCCGACTCGCCTACGTGCCCGGCGACGTCACGCTGTGGCCCAACCTGACCGGGGGAGAGATCATCGACCTGCTCCTGCGGCTGCGCGGCGTCGAGCCCGACACGAGCCGGCGGGAGGCATTGATCGAGCGCTTTCAGCTGGACCCGACCAAGCGCGGCCGGGCCTACTCCAAGGGCAATCGGCAGAAGGTCGCCCTGGTGGCCGCCTTCGCCGGACCGGCCGAGCTGTTGATCCTCGACGAGCCGACCTCGGGACTCGACCCGCTGATGGAGCAGGTCTTCGGCGAGTGCGTGGCCGAGCGCGCGGCCGAGGGGACCACGGTGCTGCTGTCCAGCCACATCCTCTCCGAGGTGGAGCGCCTGGCGGGCAGGGTGACGATCATCCGGGAGGGCAAGACCGTCGAGACCGGCAGTCTCGCGGAGCTCCGGCACCTGCGTCGTACGACGATCACCGCGGAGGTCGCGCACGCACCGGCCGGCCTGGGCGCGATTCCCGACGTCCACGACCTGCAGGTCGACGGCGTGCAGATCCGGTGCAGCGTCGGCCCGGACGGCGTGGCGGCGCTGCTGCAGGCACTCGGCGCGGCCGGCGCGACGGCGATCACCAGCGCACCGCCGAGCCTCGAGGAGCTCTTCCTCGACGCCTACCGCACCGGCGCATGAGCGGCACCGTCCTGCTGGCCCGGCTGGCACTCCGCCAGGACCGGGTGCTCGTGACCGTGTGGACGCTGGCGCTCACACTCTTCTGCTACGCCTCGGCCGCGGCCACGCCGTCGCTGTACGCCGATGCCGCCGAACGGGCCGATGCGGCCCGCGCGATCAACGACAACCCCGCCGTGGTGGCCCTGTACGGCCCGATCCTGGACGTCCACAGCACCGGCGAGCTGTCGATGACCAAGGCGACCGTCCTGTACGCCGTCTTCGTCGCGCTCCTCGGGATGATCCTGGTACGCCGGCACACCCGCACCGACGAGGAGTCGGGTCGCACCGAACTGGTCGGCGCGGGCATCGTCAGCCGCCGGGCTCCGCTGACCGCTGCGATGCTGTCCGCCGGGGTCGTCTTCGTCGTCATCGGCCTGCTCGCCGCTCTCGCCGACATCGCCGGCGGCCTCGACGTGGGCGGCTCCCTGCTCTTCGGGTTGTCCTGGGTGCTACTGGGGCTCACCGGCGCTGCGGTCACACTCGTCGCCGCCCAGCTGGTGCCCAGCGCCCGCACCTGTGCCGCCATCGCCGGCGGCTTCATCGGCCTGCTCTACGCGCTCCGGGCGATCGGCGACACGTCGGCCATCGCACTGAGCTGGCTGACGCCCTTCGGCTGGGCGACGCAGCTGCGGGCCTGGAGCGATCCGCGCTGGTGGGTGCTCGCCCTGTACGCCGTCCTGCTCGCCGGCCTGATCGCGCTCGCCTTCGCGCTGCGCGCCCGCCGCGATCTCGGCGCCGGCCTGATGGCCGCACGACCCGGTCCGGCAACCGGGGCACCGCGCCTCCGGAATTCGATGGCGCTGGAATTGCGGCTGCACCGGGGCATGCTGATCGGCTGGTCGATCTCGATGCTCGCGATGGGCGCACTGATGGGAGCCATCGCGCCCGGCGTCTCCGGCATGCTCACCGGGCAGGCCGCCCAGGACATGATCCGGCGTCTCGGCGGTCCCGGAAACCTCGAGCGCACGCTGATCGCCGCCGAGGCGTCCATCGCCGCACTGGTGGTCACCGGCTTCGCGATCAGCGTCGTGGCGCACGCCGTACGAGATGAGCAGAGCGGCATCGCCGAGCGGACCCTCTCGACCGGGGCGACCAGGCAGTCGGTCTTCGGCAGCACCGTCGCCGTCGCGATCGGCGGCGCCCTGTGGCTGTCCCTGGCCACCGGTTTCGGTGTGGCCATCGGCTACCACCGCGATGTCCTGCCGGTGCTCCTCAGCGTGCTCGCCGCCGCCCCCGCAGTCCTGGTCGTCATCGTCGTCGCGGCACTCGGCTGGGCGCTCCGGCCCGGCTGGTACGTCGTCGGCTGGGCGGCTCTGGGCCTGTCGATCGTCGTCGGCCAGATCGCGCAGTTGCTCAATCTGCCCACCTGGGTCGGCGGGATCTCGCCGTACTCACATCTCGCGCTGGTGCCCTCCGAGAGCTTCCGGGTGTTGCCGGCGGTCGTACTCCTGGTCATCGCGTTGTGCGTGGCGGCCCTTGCCTGGGTCGGCTATCGGCGGCGGGACATCGGCTGAGGTTGGGCTAGTTGTGATGTCCAGGGACGTTGTATCGCTCGGTGTCGGTGAGCCTGCCTGACAGACGAAGGCCTCCGGT
>JASLCW010000388.1 GCA_030151765.1 Marmoricola sp. | reverse complement strand
GGTCCCAAGGCGGCGGCACCGACCTCGCCGACGGCATCCCCCTCTGCAGCCACCATCACCACCGAGCCCACGACCTCAACTACCAGACAGTCCGAACGGCCAACGGCGACCTCCGCTTCCATCGGCGCACGTGAGAACGGCCTGGAGCAGCCGAAGGTCGCCCAGGTGCGGGGACTGGTGCCTATGCTCCGGAGCATGGTTCGGCGAATTTGCGTGGCTCTCGTCGCCGTGAGTTCGACGCTGACTGCATGCTCCGCCGATGGCATGAGCTCGCGCCCGGACAAGGTCGCCTCCATCTCTCCGAGTTCGGACTTCGATCGATTCGCGATCGCGCAGCTGAAGTCTCTGAAGTCGCTGACTCTCTGGCGTGTGGGAGCCCGAGCCCAAGGTCCTGGTCGCCATCCCCAGCAGGGCATTGCGGCGGACGCCGCCTTCAAAGGCCTGCCGTGGGCCTTTCGGGTCAAGGGTGATGGCACCCTCGAAAGCAGCAACCTCCCAGTGCCGAGGCCGAGTTCACCGACTGACGGGTCTCGTCATCACTCGCCGAGGATCCGATCCACCGCCGCCTGCGAGACCGAGTGGTACGTCGGTCGGGCGGTCGCGTAGATCTCCCGGGCACGAGCCATCCCGCGGTCGGTGGCGGCGAGGGCGTCGTACACGCGGCGGATGTAGAGCGATCGACCGTGGCGGGTGAGGAAGCGGGCGAGGGCTTCGTCGACGGCTGGCTGCTCGAAGGCGTAGCCGGAGGAGACGGCGAGTTCGAGCCAGGCGGTGGCGATCTCGATGTTGCCGCTGGCGCTGAAACCGAAGGCATCGTCGACCGCGGCGAGCACGTCGTGGCTGACCTCGACCGGGAGTTCGCGGATGAAGTGCACCCATTGCTGGCTCACCCAGTCGCCCGTCGAGAGGGATGTGGGAGCGGACCCGGCCAGGAGCACGGCGACCTGCGCGTCGACGAGGTCGAAGGCATCGGAGTCGAACGTAGGCGCGTTGGCAGGTACGCCGGGTCCGTGTACCCATGCCTCCAGCTGCAGGTCGTCGAAGGAGACCCCGGCCGGATCCAGCAGCGCCGTCTTCAGATGCGCGAGGAAGGTGGGCGTGTCCATCGTCTCGAAGGCGAAGCAGTCGAAATACTCCCGCAGGAAGCCGTCGAAGCGGTCCCGGCCGACCTTCGACTCGATCAGGCGCAGGAAGAGCGAACCCTTCTCGTACGGGATCTTGGTCGGCCCCTCGTCGGGGTCCCGGCCGGACAGGTCCAGCTCGAGCCAGGTGTCGCGTGGGGACTCGTCGCGCACGGCGCGATCCAGATCGTGACGCCCCAGGCGCAGGATCATGCTCGCGTACGCCGCGCCGTACAGCTCCTCGTCGATCCGGGTCTCGAAGTAGACCGTGAATCCCTCGTTGAGCCAGATGTCGTTCCAGGTCGAGTTCGTGACCAGATTGCCCGACCACGAGTGCGCGAGCTCGTGCGCGATCAGCGTCACCAGCGACCGGTCGCCGGCCAGGATGGTGGGAGTCGCGAAGGTGAGGCGCGGGTTCTCCATGCCGCCGTACGGGAAGCTCGGCGGCAGCACGAGGATGTCGTAACGCCCCCAGCGGTAAGGCCCGTAGAGCCGCTCGGCCGCCTCGATCATCTGCTCGGTGTCGGCGAACTCCCACGCGGCACCCTCGACCACGGACGGCTCCGCATAGACGCCGCTGCGCTCGCCCAGGGAACGGAATTCCAGGTCGCCCACGGCCAGGGCGATCAGGTACGCCGGCACCCGCTGCGGCATCGAGAACCGGTAGATGCCCTCAGGGCTGAGGGCAGTCGGGTTCTCCGCACTCATCAGCGCGAGCACGTCGGCCGGCACCCGGACCGTGGCGTCGTACGTGACTCGCACCGCCGGGCTGTCCTGGCAGGGGATCCACGTGCGCGCCAGGATCGGCTGGTTCTGGGTGAACATGAAGGGCTTGCCGGACGCCGTCTGCGCGGGCTCCAGCCATTGGATCGCGCGCGCCTCCGGACTGGCCTGGTAGTGCACCACCACGCGCTCCGCCGTACCGACCTCGATGGTCAGCGTGCTGCCCAGGACCGGGTCGTGCTCGCCGAGCGTGAAGGGCAGAGCGGCATCGCCGTCGGTCACCCGGTCGATGCCGAGCCGCCACGTGTCCAACAGGAGCCGCGTCGCGCCCGGCGTTCGGCGTTCGAGGTCGAGCGTGGCGCTCCCCTCGAGGCGCCGGGCCTCGAAGTCCACCTCGAGATCGAGGGCGATGTGGCTGACCGCGATCTCGTTGGGTCGCGAGCAGGAGTGGGGGTCGGTGGCGAAGAGTCGGGACACGACCTCAACCTAGTCGCGACGGCCAGCCGCCTGCTGCATGGCTGAGATCATTCGGGAGTGAAGAGCTCGAAGACCAAGGGTCTCGTCGGCCTGGCACTCTGCGCCCTGGCCGTTGTCTGCGTGATCGTTCCGGGCATCGGCTTCATCGGGGCGGTGACGGCGAAGGCCGTCGTACTGGCAGACGGCCCGCACCCGGTGACGCTGCCCGCACACAAGACCTACGGCATCTACTTCGACGACACCGACAACAGCGGTTACACCGAGCAATGCATGGTCACCGATGACGGTCGGCCCGTGAAGCTCTCCGATGCGGGCTGGAGCATCTCGTCGTCCGCGACCGAGACACTCGATCTCGAGTTCGACACGGGGTCGGGCCACCTGGTGATCGCCTGCACGACCTCGGCGGAGCGCATGGTGACGCGTCCGGTCCCGAACTTCATGTCGATGGTGATCGGCCTCGGGCTCGGCTTCCTCCTCGGCGTCGCCGGCTTCGTGGTCCTGGCGGTGTGGCTCCTCGACGGCTTCGCCGGTCGCCGGGAGAAGCGGCGGCGCGAGGACGACGGCTTTCCCAGCGCGTGACCCCGACGATGAGGTAGAACATGTTCTATGTCAGCGAGCAACGAGCAGGTTGAGGCGACCGTACGGCGCTACCTCGAACTCGTGTCCACCGGCACGGCCGACGAGATCGTCGCGATGTACGCCGAGGACGCGGTGCTGGAGGATCCGGTCGGGTCGGAGCCGCGCCGCGGCCGCGCGGCGATCCGGGAGTTCTACGCCACGATCGAGCCGATGAAGATCGCGACCGAACTGCAGGTCATCCGGGTGTGCGGCGGCGAAGCGGCCTTCAAGTTCCGCATCGAGACCGACACCGGCGCGGGCGTCGCCATTCTCGAGCCCTTCGAGAACATGGTGATCAACGAGGCCGGCCAGGTCACCAGCATGCGGGCCTGGTGGAACGACGGGGACATGACCTTCGCCTGATCTCCTCGAGTTGAGTGCGCAAATGGTTGCTATAGCCACCACTTGCGCACTCAACTCGCAGGTTCGAGGCTCACGCGTAACGTGGAGGCTGTGAAGCCAGCGTGGATGCACCCGGCGATCGTGATCGTCTTCATCACGGGTTGCTTCCACATCTTCCGGGGAGCGCCGATCGACGGCGTGGCCTTCCTCGTGGTCGCCTTCTGGCTCGCTTATGCGGAGTCGCGGTGGCCTCCGGCGGTCGTGATGCCCGAGCCCGCCGGTTGGACGACTGCCGAACGACACCGGGCGTACTGGATCGTCGTGGCGACCGCCTTCCTGACCGCGCTGCTGCCCCGGTACGGCGACTACCTCGCCCTCCTGATCTGTCTGCTCGGGATCGGCGCGGTGGTCTCCGCGTCGTTGCGGCCCACCTATCTGCCACCGGAGCGGAAGGCCCGGGCCTGGCCGTACGCCGTGATCGGGGTGGTCGCCGCGCTCGACGAGCTCAATGCCTTCATCATGCAGACCTTCGCCGGTGCGCGGACGGACGAGTTCCCGGCGCTGAGCGATGTCCTCAATCCGGTGATCGGGTGGCCCCCTGCCCGGGCGCTGCTGGTCGCGCTCTGGCTCGCCGGTGGCGTGACCCTGCTCCGACTCATGCCCGCACGCAAGCCGGCGACGGTGGAGGTGGAGGGCTGATGGTCACCGCCGGGATCTACGCACTCGCGGCCCTGTCCCTGGTGGTCGCCGATCTGGTGGGCCGTCGGCGTCCTCAGGTGGTCAGTGACCTGCGCACCGTCTTCGCGGGGCTGATGGCGCGGCGGGCCACCCGGGTGGCGGTCGTGCTCGCCTGGGCGTGGATCGGCTGGCACTTCCTGGTCGCGCCGCCAGGTCACTGACGTTCGGCCGGCTCCGGCTTCCGCGAGACATCGAGGACGCACACGAAGCAGCCCACGACGAGCGCCCAGAAGGCCGAGCCGATCCCCGCGATCGTCAGTCCCGAGGTCGCGACCACGATCGTCAGCGCCGCCGCGGCACGGGTCTTCTCCGGGTCGAGGGCGGCGCGCGCCGAGTTGGCGAGTGTACCGAGCAGGCCGACGGCGGCGATGGCCGCGAAGAGTCCGGCCGGGGCACGCTCACCCACCGCGACGATGCCCCGCGAGCACAATCCGAGTACGACGTACGTCGTACCCGTGGTGACTCCGGCGACCCAGCGGTGCCGCGGATTCGGCCCCGCCTCCGGTCCGGCGGTGAGCGCGGCGACGATCGCGGAGAGGTTGATCGCGTAGCCGCCGAGAGGTGCGCTCGCTGCCGTCGCCACGCCGGTGTAGGCGATCGCGCTGCGCCAGGGGAGCCGGTAGCCCAGGCTCGCCATCACCGCGGCGCCGGGGATGTTCTGGCTGGTCATCGTGACGAGATAGAGGGGTACCGCGATGGCGAACATGGACGCCCAGCTCCACCCGGGAGTGGTCCACACCAGATGGGGCATCAGGGCGCTGCCGGAGAGGCCGTCGAAGGTGTGCTGCGCGATCATCACACCGATCGCCCCGACCAGTGCGCCGGGGACGGCCCACCGGGGCAGCAGCCGGTTCAGGATCGCCCAGACGACGAAGACGACGAGGATTCCCCACGGGTCCTGGTGCCAACTGCGGAACGGGTCGACGCAGAGGGACAGGATGACGCCGGCGAGCATCGCATTGGCGATCGCGGTCGGGATCAACTGCACCAGGCGGGCCAGCGGCGGGATCAGCGCGGTCGCGGCCAGCAGGACGCCGGCGATCACGAAGGCCCCGATGGCGACGGCGAATCCGCCCTTCGGCGCTGCCATCGTCGCGAGCAGCGCCGCGCCCGGGGTCGACCAGGCCATCGTGATCGGCCGGCGCGTGAGCGACGAGAAGACGATACCGCCGAGACCCATCGTCAGCGAGACGATGAGGAGTCCCGAGGCCGCCTGGTCCGGACTCGCCCCCACCGCACGCAGCCCCGCGAAGACCACGGCGAAGGAGGACGAGAAGCCGACGAGTGCGGCCACGAATCCCGCCAGGGCCGCCTGTCTCCACTCGTCGCGCGTCATGGGCGCAAGGTTATGAGAGTGGCGCCTCCGGTGGTCACAGGTTTCCCATGTGATGGCGGAAAGCCCGGGCATCACACTGGATGCATCGCGTGTGATCCACCAGTTCGGATGGATCACATGGGAAACCGGTGGTTCCGTCAGCCCAGGTTGACCGGCAGGTGCTCGAAGCCGTGCAGCACCATCGTCCCGCGGCGCTCCGGGGTTCCGACGACGGTCAGGGCCGGGAAGCGGGAGTACAGCGCCTCCAGGGCCACCCGCGCCTCGAGCCGGGCCAGGCTGGCGCCGAGGCAGTAGTGCGCCCCGGCGGAGAAGCTCAGGTGCTGGTCGGCATTGGCGCGGGTGATGTCGAAGCGGTGCGGGTCCTCGAAGAGTGCCGGATCGCGGTTGGCGGCGGCGAGGAAGAGCACCAGGAACTGCCCGCGAGGTACGGCGACGCCGCTGACATCGACATCCGCATAGGCCTGCCGGACATTCATGCGCACGGGCGGGTCGAAGCGCAGCGTCTCCTCGACGACATTGCTCCAGTTGCCCGTCGAGAGCGCGATCTCCTTCTGATCGGGATGCGCATCGAGCAGGGCGACCGCATTGCTGATCAGGTTGACCGTGGTCTCGAAGCCGGCGCCGAGCACCAGCAGTGCGGTCGAGCGGAGCTCGTCGTCGGTGAGCGCGTCCTCGCCCTGCAGTGCGACGAGTTGGCTGAGCAGGTCGTCGCCGGGCTCGTGGCGCTTGGCCTCGATCTGCTCGGCGAGCCACACGTGCAGGTCCCGTACGGCGCGGTTCGCGTCACGGAACTGCTTCCAGGTGAGGCCGGGATCGAGCAGGGTGGCGGCGAGATTGCCCCATTCGAGCACCTGCGCGCGCTGGTCGCGGTCCCAGACCCCGAGCATCCCGGCGATGATCGCGACGGGCAGCTGCGAGGCATAGGCGTCGACCAGGTCGACCGGGCGCCCGTCGGCACCGGCCTCGGCCAGCTCGTCGACGAGGCCGGCCGCGGTCTTCTCGACGGTCTCCTGCCACCTGCTGATCGACCGGGCGGTGAAGGACTTCGAGACCAGCCGGCGCAGCCGGGTGTGCAGTGGTGCGTCGACGGCCAACAGTGAGGGAGGGTCGACCGGTCCGGCGGACCAGGGGTCGCGGGACCAGGAGATCAGCCGGCGCAGCGGCTCGGGAATGGGGCCGACCCCGTCACCCACCCCGAAGTCGTCCGAGCGCAGCACATGGTTGATCGCCGCATGGTCGACGATCGAGGCCGACGTACGACCGAAGACGACCGGGCCGGCGGCGCGCAGGCGCTCGAAGTCCTGGTGCGGGTTCTCGAGCCGCTCCCGGTCGGTCAGCAGCGCGGCCACCACGTCACCGCGCTTGGCGGCCTGGTTGAGCGCCACGCGCGACAGGGCGTGGATCGTGGCGTAGTTGACCCGGGTCTGCAGGCCGGCCCGCAGTTCGGAACGGTCAGGCAATGGCACGGCACAGCTCCCGGTCGTCGACGCTCGTCCCATCATGCCTGTTCGCATGACGCCGGAGCAGTCGGCGTACGCCGCGATCCCGCGAAGCGAGCACCTGTTCGCGCTCCTGATAGGCCTCCATCGGGAGGTCGGGGTCGAGCTGCGCCTGGGCGGCGAGCTCGCTGCGATAGCGGAGGGCGGCGATCAGGCCGTCGCGATCCCCGAAGAGTTCGGCGTACTCCGGACGCCACGGGATCTCGCGGCTGAACTCGGCGGCGGCCGCGACCTCGTGCAGGGCGGCCCAGCGGCGGTGTGTCATTTCCCAGCTCATGATCGGCTCCTCCGGACGGTGACCTCGTTGTCACCGATGACGCTAGAGAAGTCGCGCGCCCCGGCCATCGGGCCACGGGAGCCACTTTCGCCCGCTCGCACTCCTACCCTGGTAGGAGTCGGCGCCCCACCGCCGCCGGATGCCGGTGAGGTCCGGGAACTCCTACGCTGGGCCCGTGTCCCGTCTGCTCTCCGCCGCGCTGTCGTCCGGGCTTGCCTCGGTACGCCGGGTCCCGCTGCTGATCGAGCGCAAGCAGGCGGCCCGGGGGCTCGCCTATCCGTGGTGGATCCCGCTGACCAGCGGTCTGTGCGAGATCGGCATCGTCGTGATCGCCCTGGCGCAGCGTCATGTGCTGCTCCCGCCGCAGCCGGCGGTCGGCGTACTGGTGCTGATCGTCGCCTCGCACGCCGTGCAGTTCGTGACCCCGACGTGGTTCGGCAGCGTGGCGGACATCGCGATGATCCTGGGCGCCACGGTCTGGCTGCTGCTCACGCCGGTGCACCATCCGGTTCCGGCCGACACCGCGCCGATGCTGCTGATGATCCTGGCCGCGGTGGTGACCGCCCGCGACGGGGTGATCCGTGGCGTGGTCGTCACGATCGCCGGCATCGCCCTGCTCTTCGGCATCTGGCACGCGGCCGACATCCGGTCGCCGGGGCTCTACTCGCTCGAGATCGTGCTCGGCGCCGCCGTCGGCTTCATGCTGCTCTGGCAGATGCGCGCGCTGACCGCCGAGCGGCTGGCTCGCGCGAGTGAGCACGAGCGGGCGACCCTGGAGGAGCGCGAGCGGATCGCCCGGGAGATCCACGACCTGGTCGCGCACTCGCTGAGCGTGACGCTGCTGCAGGTCGCCGGCGCTCGCGAGGCGCTGCTCGACGGCGATCAGGCCGACGCCATCGCCGCGCTCGAGGACGCCGAGAAGGTGGGCCGGGAGGCGATGGCCGACATCCGCTCGACGGTCTCGTCGCTGCGGGGTGCGCCCGGTGAACTGCGGCCGCTGCCCACGGCCGCCGACGTACCGGCGCTCGTGGAACAGTTCTCCGCGGCCGGCCTCGATGTCTCGTACGACGGCGTCGGCGATCCGCGTCAGGTGGCCGGTGCCGCCGGGCTCGGCATCTTCCGGATCGCCCAGGAAGCGCTGGCGAATGTCGCCAAACACGCGCCGGGGCAGAAGGCGCGGGTGCAGTTCGACGTCACCGCCACGCGGGCCCGGCTGGCGATCACCAACACCGTGGCCGCCCCCGGCCGGGTCGACGGCGGTGCCGGTCTGCCCGGCATGTCCGCCCGCGCGGAGGGGATCGGCGCCACCCTGCTCGCCGGACCGAACGGCTCCGGATGGACCGTCGAACTCCTGGTGCCGATGGGCAGCCGCTGCCAGTTGCGTCCGATCACGGGAGAGAACCGATGACCGCCCCTGTCCGTGTCCTCCTGGTCGACGACCAGGAACTCGTCCGCTCCGGACTCACCCGGATCCTGCGTCGCCGCGACGGCTTCGAGGTCGTCGGTGAGTGTGCCGACGGGGACGAGGTGCCCGGCGCCCTGCTCGCCCACGAACCCGACGTGGTCGTGATGGACCTGCGGATGCCCCGCGTGGACGGGATCACCGCCACGACGCGATTGCGGACCGACCCCGCGGCGCCGCCGGTGCTGGTCCTCACCACCTTCGACGACGACGAGCTGCTCTCCGCCGCGCTGCGTGCGGGCGCGGCCGGCTTCCTGCTCAAGGACTCCTCGGCCGATGACCTCAGCCGCGCCGTCCATGCCGTCGCCCGGGGCGACTCGTGGCTCGACCCGGCGGTGACCGCGCGGGTGCTCAGCCGCTACCGGCAGGCGCCGGAGACTCGCGCGAGCGATGCTCTCGACGTCCTCACCGAGCGCGAACTCGAGGTCCTGCGCGCGATGGGCGCCGGCGCCAGCAATCACGAGATCGCCGAACAGCTGGTCATCTCGGAGCTGACCGTGAAGAGCCACATCGGCCGGATCTTCACCAAGCTCGACCTGCGCGACCGGGCCGCCGCGATCGTCTTCGCCTTCGACCACGGGGTGGTGCGTCCCGGCGGCGCGACCTGACCCCGGCGATCGTACGATTTGAGGCATGGCGCACTCCGTTGCGCGACCCCAGGTGGTCGCCCATCGTGGTTCCAGTGAACGCAAGGCCGAGCACACCCTCGAGGCCTATGTCACCGCTCTCGACGAGGGCGCCGAGGCGCTCGAGTGCGATGTCCGGCTGACCGCCGACGGGCACCTCGTCTGCGTGCACGATCGCAATCTCCGTCGTACGGCGGCGACCAACGGGCTGGTCTCCAACATGGAGCTCGCCCAGCTCGAGAAGCTCGACTTCTCCGAGTGGAAGCACCCGTGGGCCGATCTCGACGACGAGGTGCCCGACCGCGACCTGAGTACCGGCGGCATCCTCACCATGAAGACGCTGCTGGAGACGGCCGCGGACTACTCCCGCCCGATCCAGCTCGCCATCGAGACCAAGCACCCCACCCGGTACGGCGGCCTGGTCGAGAAACGTCTCGTGGAACTCCTCGACGACTTCGGCTGGACCGGTCCCGATTCGCCCGCGCGGGTGATGAGCTTCTCGCCGGTGGCCCTCCGGCGGGTACGCCGGCTCGCCCCGGCGCTGCAGCTCGTGCAATTGCTCGAGGCGCCCCACCAGTGGCCGATGGGCCGTCCGATCGCGGAGCGGGACTGGATCGCCGGTCCGGGCATCAAGTTCCTCCGCAAGCACCCCGACCTGCTCCGCCGGATCAAGGCGAACCGCTCCCGGATCCACGTCTGGACCGTCAACACCGACGACGACGTCGACTTCTGCCTCGAGCACGGGGTCGAGGCGATCATCACCGACCGGCCCGCCGCGGTCCTGAGCCGTCTCGACGCGCTCTTCCCGGGCTGAATCATCGGCGCCGGCCCGGCGCCTGCTCCGGAGACGTGAATGTCCGTTCTTTGTTGACGGGGGATACAACATCGACCGGACTGCACTGAATCTAGTCGATGACTGATCCGATTTTCAACAGGGGTCGGAAGCCTGTGGATCGCCTAGGTGTGATGTCCAGGGACGTTGTATCGCTCGGTGTCGGTGAGCCTGCCTGACAGACGAAGGCCTCCGGT
>JASLCW010000455.1 GCA_030151765.1 Marmoricola sp. | reverse complement strand
CCATCGTCGCGGTGAACAAGGACTCCGAGGCGCCGATCTTCGAGCTGGTCGACTTCGGTGTCGTCGGTGACCTGCACACGGTCCTCCCGGCCGCGACCACGGCCGTCGAGGCTCGCAAGGGCTGATTGATCCATCGCGGATCGGCCCCGGTGACCTGAGTCACCGGGGCCGACTGCTGCCCGGCTACTACCCTTGGACCTGATGACCGTCTATCTCGACAACGCGGCGACGACGCCGATGCTCCCCGAGGCTGCTGCCGCCATGACGGCGCAGTTCGCCCGCGTGGGCAATCCGTCGTCCCTGCACGCCAGCGGGCGCGATGCCCGACGAGCGGTCGAGGAGTCGCGGGAGCGGATCGCCGCCGCACTCGGCTGCCGCCCCGGCGAGGTCGTCTTCACCTCAGGGGGCACCGAGGCGGACAACCTCGCCGTCAAGGGCATCGCCTGGGCCGCACGCGAGGCCGACGTACGTCGCCGCCGGGTGCTCTCCACCGCGATCGAGCATCACGCCGTCCTGGATCCCCTGCACTGGATGCGGACCTCGGGGGAGAGCGAGGTCGAGCTGCTGCCGGTCGACCCCTTCGGCCGGCTGCGCCTGGACGCGCTCAAGACGGCCGTCGCGGCGGCTCCCGAGGAGATCGGCCTGGTCTCGGTGATGTGGGCCAACAACGAGGTCGGCACCCTGCAGCCGATCGACGATGTCGTGGCCGTCGCCCGCGAGCACGGCATCCCCGTGCACACCGATGCCGTGCAGGCGATCGGTCAGGTGCCGGTCGACTTCGCCGGCTCCGGCGTCGATGCGATGACGGTCAGCGGGCACAAGCTGGGTGGCCCCTTCGGCATCGGTGCCCTCGTCGTACGACGTGAGCTCGCGCCGACGCCCCTGCTCCACGGTGGCGGTCAGGAGCGCGACATCCGTTCCGGGACGCTCGACACCCCGGCGATCGTCGGCTTCGCGGTCGCCTGCGAGGCCGCCGTACGCGATCAGGAGACGGAGGCCGAGCGGTTGCGTGGCCTGCGCGACGACCTGGTCCGGCGGATGCGCGACGCGGTCCCCGACGCCCTCTACAACGGCGATCCGGACAACCGGCTGCCCGGCAATGCGCACTTCTCCTTCCCGGGTGCCGAGGGCGATGCGCTGCTGATGCTGCTCGACGCCCGCGGCATCGAGTGCTCCACCGGTTCGGCCTGCAATGCCGGCATCCCACAGGCCTCACATGTGCTGCTCGCGATGGGCGCCTCCGATGCCGACGCACGCTCGTCGCTCCGCTTCACGTTCGGACACGAGAGCACCCCGGACGACGTCGACGCGGTGATCGCGGCGATCGTGCCCGCCGTCGAGAGGGCGCGCGCAGCGGGGAGCCGGTCGTGAAGGTCCTCGCCGCGATGTCCGGCGGCGTCGACTCGGCCGTCGCCGCGGCCCGGGTCGCCGAGGCCGGCCACGAGGTCACCGGCATCCACCTGGCGCTCTCGCGCAATCCGCAGTCCTACCGCACCGGCGCGCGCGGCTGCTGCACCATCGAGGACGCCAACGACGCTCGACGCGCCGCCGATGTCATCGGAATCCCTTTCTACGTATGGGATCTGAGCGACCGCTTCCACGATGACGTGGTCGAGGACTTCATGAGCGAGTACGCCGCCGGCCGGACTCCCAATCCGTGCCTGCGCTGCAACGAGAAGATCAAGTTCGCGGCGGTGCTGGACCGGGCGCTGGCGCTGGGATTCGATGCCGTCGCCACCGGTCACTACGCGCAGCTGCACACCGGATCCGACGGGCTGGTCGAGTTGCACCGAGCGGCCGACGGCGGCAAGGACCAGTCCTACGTGCTCGGCGTGCTCACGCAGGAGCAGTTGGCGCATTCCCTTTTCCCGCTGGGGGATACGGCGAAGCCGATGGTGCGCGAGGAGGCTGAGCGCCGCGGCCTCCAGGTGGCCGGGAAGCCGGACAGCCACGACATCTGTTTCATCAGCGACGGCGACACCGGCGGCTGGCTGGGGGAGAAGCTCACCGAGCGCGGGCTCGACGTCAATCGTGGCGGCGAGATCGTCGACGCCTCGGGCGAGGTACTGGGACAGCACGAGGGCTCCTGGCGATTCACCGTGGGGCAGCGCAAGGGCCTGCGGATCGGCGTACCGGCGGCGGACGGCAAGCCGCGCTACGTCCTCGACATCGAGCCGGTCTCCGGCACGGTGACGGTCGGCTCGCGCGCGGACCTGGTCGTCGGTGGACTCGAGTGCATCCGTCCGCTCTGGTGCGGTACCCCGCCGAACGGGCCGATGACCTGCACGGTGCAGTTGCGGGCACACGGTTCGGAGCATCGGGCCGTACTGACACCGGCGGAGGCCGGTTTCACCGTCGAACTGCTCGACCCGGCCGAGGGCATCGCCCCCGGCCAGGCCTGTGTCGTGTACGACGAGTCGCGCGTCGTCGGTTCGGGCACGATCGCCGCGACTCAGGGCATCAGCACCGAGTCGATCACGTAGACCGTCGCGTTGGCGGTCGGGATGTTGCCGCACAGGACGTGCGCGCCGTTGACGGTGAACGAGCTGCCGGAGCCCTTCACGGTGACCGAGCCGCCCTCGAGGGTCTTGTGCTTCCCGGCGAGCGCGCTCGGCGCGAGCTGCCCCGAGACGACGTGATAGGTCAGGATCTTGGTCAGTTCGGCCTTGTTGGCGAGTACGCCGTTGAGGGTCTTCTTCGGGATCTTGCCGAAGGCGCCGTCGGTCGGGGCGAATACGGTGATGCCCTTCGCAGAGTTGAGGGTGTCGCCCAGACCCGCCTTGCCCACAGCGGCGACGAGCGTCTTCAGAAGGGGATTGGCACTGGCAGCCGTCGCGACCGGGGCAGTCGCCATCCCGTTGAAGGAGCCGGCGCCGCTGGCCGGGATCGCCGAGCATCCGGGGCCGAAGGTCTGCGCGCCGGCATTGCTGGCGGCCTTGCTCGACGGCGAGGACATCGTCGAAGGGGAGGAGTCCGACGTGCTGTTGTCGGAGGTGGAGCTGCTGCCGCAGGCACTCACGCCCAGGGCCACCGACGCGGTGATCGCGAGGAGGCCGGCGCCGCGCAGAGAGTTCTTCATGAGTTGTCCTTCGGTTGGGTTTCGCCTTACAGGGTTGGACTTTCGAGAGGCATTCGAAGCTGCGAGCGGTTCGGATTGGTCGTCGTCACGACACCGTCACGACGATCTGCTGAATGCCTGACGAGCCGGCGGGAAAGGGCGTCGTACGTACGGCCGTCTGCACGGTGCCGTTGCGACCCGTGGCCCGTACGGCGAGCTGGTGGCTGCCGGTGGTGGCCCGCCAGGGGAGGTACCACTGGCGCCAGTAGTGGAGACCGATGTCGGGTCCGAGCCGTGCCTCGGTCCACGCACTGCCGTCGATGCTCACCTCGACCCGGGCGATCCCGTCCTGTTGTGCCCAGGCGACGCCGCCGATCACGGTGTCGCCCGGCTTGATCGTGGACAGGGGAGCCGGTGTGTCGATCCGGCTGGAGATCTTGATCGGAGCCGTGGTCGCCCAGCCGCGCCGGGTCCAATACGCGGCGTGAGCGGCGTACGTCGTGAGGGTGAGCCGGGTGAGCCACTTGGTGCTGCCGACGAAGCCGTAGAGCCCCGGTGTGACCAGACGGGCCGGGAAGCCGTGCTCGCGCGGCAGGACGGCGCCGTTCATCCCGAGGGCGACAAGGGGATCGCGCCCGTCCAGCACGGCGGCCAGCGGCGTGCTGATGGTGAATCCGTCGACGGCGGTGGAGAGCAACTGGTCAGGACCGCGGCGGATGCCTGCCTGCGTGAGCAGTGATGTGAGCGGCACACCCAGCCAGCGCGCGGCGCCGACGTACTGGCCGCCGACCTCGTTGGAGACACAGGTCATCGTGATGTCGCGCTCCACGAGGGGCATGGCCATCAGTTCGTCGTACGAGAACGTGACGGGGCGGTCGACATCGCCGTCGATGCGCAACTCCCAGCTGGCCTGATCGACGACGGGGACGGCGAGGTTGGTGTCCACGCGGTAGAAGGACGATGTCGGTGTGCGCAGCGGAGAGATCCCGGGATAGCGGGTGTCGAGGCCGGCAGGCAAGGGAGTGAGCGCCCTGACAGGTCGGGGCAGCCTGATGTTCGACAGCGTGCTGCGGGCGGCGGAGACGACATGCCCCGTTCCTCCCGCCACCGCGGCCACACCGACGGCAGCGAGCGATCCGAGGAGGAAGCCGCGACGCGAGGGAAGGGTGCTCGGTTGCGACGCCCGCGCCGGTGCGAGCCGTCGCCTCAGGAGGACCAGCGTGAGCACACCGGCGGCGGCCGTCGCCAGGGCAGGGGTCAGGTCGGACAGCTTCGCTGCTGGGCGCTCCAGGGCTGCGAGGCCGGCAAGTCCGACCAGCAGGGCCAGCGCGGCCACGCCGAGGCGCAGCCGCCGTCGGGACAGGAGCCCCGCCGCGGCGGCGAGCACCAGCGTGCCGG
>JASLCW010000158.1 GCA_030151765.1 Marmoricola sp. | reverse complement strand
CCTGACACAGCAACCGTCACCGAAGTCCTGATACAGAACTGTCACCCATGTCCTGAGACATCACACGCGACAGGGCCCGAGGAAGGTCCGGCCGAGGTCGAGAACTTGTCACCCACATCACAAAGGAAATCGCGACCGCCGACCGCGACCCCGGAACCAACTGCAAGTCCGTGCCAACCAAGACGGCCCGTGAGCTGCGAGGCATTCGGTGACCACCCGCCAGGCGACGCCGAGCATCCTCCTTCGTGGAGGGCTGATGCCTTATCAGGCCTCCACGTAGCATGACGTGGTGGTTCTCGGAACACCCAACTCGGTCCTCCTCGGCGGCCGCTACCGCCTCGAACGCGAGATCGGGCGGGGCGGCATGGGCGTCGTCTGGCTCGGTCAGGACGAGGTCCTCGGTCGCAAGGTCGCGCTGAAGCGTCTCGCGGCCGATGCGTCCGGACGTGAGGCACAGCTCGCCGCGCGGCTGCATCACCCCAACGTGGTCGCCGTCTTCGACCTGGTCGACGATCCGGTCGAGGGTCGCTGGCTGGTCATGGAGTATGTCGAAGGTACGACGCTCGCGGGCCTGGTGAAGCGCCGTGGAGCGCTGCCCCACGACGAGGTGGCCGTGCTCATCGGGCAGGTCGCGGCCGGTCTGGCGGCGGCGAAGGCAGAGGGCATCACCCATCGCGACGTGAAGCCGTCGAATGTCCTGGTCACCGCCGACGGCAAGGCCAAGCTCTCCGACTTCGGCATCGCTCGCTCTGCCACGGATGCGACCGTGACCCAGACCGGGCTGCTCGTCGGCTCGCCGGCGTACGTCGCTCCCGAGGTGGCCAGCGGCAGCCGGGCCGATCATGCGGCCGATGTCTGGTCGCTCGGAGCGACGGCGTACTTCCTGCTGGAGGGGCGGACGCCCTATGACAGCGGTGCGGCGACGACGGCACTGAGCACGCTGTACCGAATCGTCCACGAGGAGGCACCGCAGAGCGCGGCAGCGGGCCGGCTGCAGCCGCTTCTCGCGCATACGCTCGCCAAGGATCCCGGGCAGCGTTGGTCGGTCGGGCAGGTGCAGGCCTTCCTGCGTGACGGATCGACGCCGCCGGGCTCCACCCGGTCCTTCGCGCCAGTGCGTCCCCAGCGGCACCGCCGGCGTCCCACGCTGCTCCTCGCGACCGCGGGCGTGGTGCTGCTGGCGGTGCTCGCGATCCTGGGCCGTTCGATCTTCGCCGGGGACAGCAATTCGCCGCATCCCCGGGCTGCGGAGCCGACGGCGACCGCCACGAGTGCAGCCACCGGGAGTGCGCCGACCGAGGCCGGGATGGAGGCCTTCATCCGGTCGTACGTAGACGCCGTGTCGACCAATCCGGCGGCCGCGTGGACGATGCTCACCCCGAAGTTCCAGCGGGAGAGCGGCGGCTTCAGTCACTACGACGCCTTCTGGAGCCCTGCCAAGAACGGCCGGGTGCGAGCCATCTCCGCCGATCCGGCCGATCTCGTGGTGACCTATCAGGTCCACTTCGCGCACTTCCGCAACGGGCCCGGTCCCACGGTCCTGCAGCTCGTCTACGACAAGGGCCGCTACCTCATCGACGGGGAGACCACGAAGGGCTTCACTCCTGCTCGCTGAGAGGCAAAGTGCTACCATGTAGAACATGGGCGAAGTGGGAATCAGGGCGTTGAAGCAGAATGCTTCAGGCGTCGTGCGCGCGGTCATCTCGGGGGAGGTCATGACGATCACCGATCGCGGTCGGGCGGTCGCGCAGATGTCGCCGATCGCCGCATCTAGGATCGCGCAACTCCTCGATTCGGGCATGGCTCAGCCGGCGAGGCATGCGCTGACTGTACTCAAGATGCCCGTGCGGCCCGGTCAGTTGAGCAGGGCGCTGGACGAGACGCGGGAGGACCGCTTCTGATGGCGCACTATCTCGACACCTCGGCGCTGGTGAAGCTCGTCGTCCTCGAGGAACATTCGACGGATCTGCACCACTGGCTGACCGGCGGTGCAGTCACGGCCGTGTCATCGGATCTGGCTCGTACTGAACTGATGCGAGCAGTACGTCGAGTGGCCCCGGACCTGGCCGTAGCGGCGAAGGAAGTCCTGAGCTCCCTCATCTTGATCAAGCCGTCGACTGCTCACTACGAAGCAGCAGCACGTCTCGACCCCGTGGAGCTCCGGAGCCTGGACGCACTGCATCTGGCCGTCGCACTCGACCTCGGCGACGACCTGGAGGCGATGGTGGCCTATGACCAGCGCCTGATCGATGCGGCCATGGCCAACGGTGTGGCTGTGCACGCACCCGGACTGCGCGGAGCAGCCGGGACTCCTTGACACCTGCGGGAGGATCGTGACACCAGTCACATCCGCCTCAGGAGGACCGATGCGCAGCACCATGCAGCACAGCCCGCTGACGATCCGCTCGATCGCCGAATACGGTACGAGGGTCCACCCCGATGCCGAGGTGGTGACGGCGACGGCGACCGGCGTACGGCGGACCTCGTACGACGAGCTCGGCCGGCGGATCGCGCAACTGGCCGATGGGCTCCGGGGGCTGGGCATCACCGGCGATGACCGGGTGGCGACCTTCCAGTGGAACAACGTGGAGCACCTGGAGGCCTACCTGGCGATCCCGTCGATGGGCGCGGTGCTGCACACCCTGAACATCCGGCTCTTCCCGGAGCAACTCGTCTACATCGCCAATCACGCCGAGGACAAGGTGATCGTCGTCGACGACTCGCTCGTCGGTCTGCTGGCTCCCCACCTGCCCCAGATGGAGACGGTGACGCACGTCCTCGTCGCGGGCCCGGATGCGGCGGCCTCGGATCTGGACAGTCTGCGCTCGTCGGGCAAGCAGGTCCTGCTCTACGAGGACGTGCTCAAGGACCAGCCGACCACCTTCGACTGGCCGGAGATCGACGAGCTCGACGCGGCCGCGATGTGCTACACGAGCGGTACGACGGGCAACCCCAAGGGCGTCGTCTACAGCCACCGGTCAGCCTGGCTGCACTCGCTGTCCGCCTGCACGGGCGCGATCGCCGGACTCAACTTCCACGACCGGATCCTGCCGATCGTCCCGATGTTCCACGCCAATGCCTGGGGCCTGGCCTATGCGGCGCTGATGAGCGGCGCCTCGCTCTGCATGCCGGATCGCTGGCTGCAGGCGGAGCCGCTGGTGCGCTTCATCAACGAGTCGCAGCCGACGCTGAGCGGCGCCGTACCGACCGTGTGGAACGACGTCCTGGGCTACCTGGACAACCATCCCGACACCAAGCTCGACTCGATCCGGCTGATCCTGTGCGGCGGCTCCGCCGTGCCGATCTCGCTGCAGAAGGCACTCCAGGAGCGCCATGGTCTCGAGGTGCGGCAAGCCTGGGGGATGACCGAGACCTCTCCGGTCGCGACCGCGGCCGGCATTCCGGTGGGCGTCACCGGTGAGGATGTCTGGCGCTATCGCGGCAGTCAGGGGCGCCTGGTCTGCGGTGTCGAGGGCCGGATCGTCGCCGACGACGGCAGCGAACTCCCGCGCGACGGCACCACCGTCGGCGAGGTCGAGGTACGCGGCCCGTGGATCACCGGCAGCTACTACAACAGCGACGACCCCGAGGCTGCCGCGAAGTTCGACAGCGGCTGGCTGCGTACCGGCGATGTCGGCACGCTGGACCGCCTCGGCTACATCCAGCTGACCGACCGGGCCAAGGAGGTGATCAAGTCCGGCGGTGAGTGGATCTCCTCGGTCGGTCTCGAGAACGCCCTGATGGCGCACCCCGACGTCATCGAGGCCGCGGTGGTCGGCATCCCGGACGAGAAGTGGCAGGAGCGACCCCTCGCGTCCGTCGTACTCCGGGAAGGCGCGGCCCAGGACGTCGCAGGCCTCCGCGACTTCCTGGCGAAGGACTTCGCGAAGTGGCAGCTCCCGGATGCCTGGGCCTTCATCGACCAGGTGCCGCGCACATCCGTCGGGAAGTTCGACAAGAAGGTGCTCCGGCGGGAGTACGCCGACGGCGAGCTCGACGTACGACGGCCCGACTGAGTCAGCCGGCGACCAGCACCGTCGCGCCGCGCTCGTCGTCGTACTCGATCCGCGGTGTGAGGCCGCAGGCTCGAGCCGCCTCCGCCAAGGCACCGCCCTGCTCGCCGCTGGTCTCGGTGAGGAGGGCCCCCGTGCCCGACAGCCAGTCGCGCGCGACCGCGAAGACGCGGCGCTGGACGTCCATGCCGTCGCCCCCGCCGTCGACGGCGACGCGGGGCTCGAAGTCCCGGGACTCCCGCGGCATGTCCGCGACGGCCGCGGTGGGCACGTAGGGGGCGTTCACGAGGAGCAGATCGACCCGGCCGCGCAGGGAGAGCGGCACGGCGTCGAAGAGATCCCCGACGAAGGCCTCGGTCACCCCGTTGGCGCGGGCGTCGTCGACGGCGACGGGTGAGATGTCGCTGGCGACGAGCTCGACCGCGGGGTCGATCCGGTCGCGCACGGCGAGTCCCAGCGCGCCGCAGCCGCAGCACAGGTCCAGGATGACGCTGCCGCCGAGACTCGCCGCGAGCTCGACCAGGAAGCTGCTCCGCTGGCGTGGGATGAAGACGCCGGGGGACAGCCGATAGCGGCGGCCGTCGAAGTCGACCGAGCCGACCAGGTATTCGAGAGGCTCGCCGGCCACGCGGCGCCGTACGAGGGTGTCGAGGGCGGGGCCCGAGGCGACCTCGGTGAGCGCGGCGGCCTCCTCCTCGGCGAAGACGCAGCCTGCGGCACGGAGGGTGGTCACGACATCGGCAGGGGACACCGGAGGAGTATCTCTCGACCAAAACGAGAACGTGTTCTAGTATTGTTCCCGCGGGATGGTCCCGGGACGAAGGAGTGACGAGATGACGCAAGCAGTACTCGACGGTATTCGCGATCTGCTGCCCAGCCTGCGTGAGCGGGCACCCGAGGCCGAGCGGCTCCGGGTCATCCCGGACGCCTCGATCAAGGAGATCGAGGAGACCGGCTTCTTCCGGATGCTCCAGCCGAAGCGCTTCGACGGACTCGAGGCCGACCCGATCGACTTCTACACCTGCGTGCGCGAGATCGCCAGCGCCTGCGGCTCGACCGGCTGGGTCTCCAGCGTGGTCGGTGTCCACCCGTGGCAGATCGCCCTCTTCCACGACGACGCCCAGCAGGCGCTCTGGGGCAGCGACACGAAGACCCGCGCCAGCTCGTCGTACGCACCGACCGGCAAGGCGACGGTCGCCGAGGGTGGCTATCAGCTCTCGGGCCGCTGGTCCTTCTCCAGCGGCTGCGACCACGCCACGTGGGTGCTGCTCGGCGGCCTCGTCTTCAACGAGGACGGCAATGTCGTCGACTTCAAGACCTTCCTGGTTCCTCGTGAGAAGTACCAGATCGTCGACGTCTGGAATGTCGTCGGCCTCCGTGGCACCGGTTCCAACGACATCGTGGTCGAGGACGTCTTCGTCCCCAACGAGTTCACGCTGTCGATGAGCGACACCGGCCGTTGCTACGGCCCGGGCCAGGAGCAGAATCCGTCCGACCTCTACAAGCTGCCCTTCCACTCGATCTTCACCACCACGATCTGCACCCCGATCATCGGCATGGCCACCGGCGCCTACGCCGAGCACGTGGAGATGCAGCAGAAGCGGGTGCGTGCGGCGTACCTGGGGGAGAAGGCCTCGCTCGACCCCTTCGCGGCCGTCCGCATCGCCCGGGCCAGCTCCGAGATCGATGCCGCGTGGGCGCTGACCATGAACAACATCCGCGAGGAGCAGGCGCTGGTCGCCAAGGGTGAGAAGATCCCGCTCGCGCTGCGCCTCAAGGTCCGTCGCGACCAGGTGCTCGGCACCCAGCGCGCGGTCGACGCGATCGACTCGCTCTTCGAGGCCTCCGGTGGCCGGGCCCTCGCCGACGGCGGCTACCTGCCGCGCGCCTGGCGCGATGCCCACGCCGGCCGCGCGCACGCGGCGAACGACCCCGAGCGTGCCCTGCAGATGTACGGCGCCCACGAGTTCGGCCACAAGATCGACCCGGGGATGTACTGAACAGATGACCCTCGACAAGGAGTCCGTCCGGCGCTCGGCGGTCGTCGACGCCGGAGCCGGCGGTGTCACGCTGAACTACTACGAGGCAGGTGCGGCCCGCCCGGAGATCGGCGCGGGCCTGCCCTTCGTGATGCTGCACGGCGGTGGCCCGGGTGCCTCCGCATGGAGCAATTTCGGTACGGCGCTGCCCCGCTTCGCCGAATCCTTCCGGACCATCCTGCTCGACCAGCCGGGCTTCGGTCAGTCGGACAAGCCCGAGGTCAAGGCGAACTACTTCCGGCACTCGGCCGGGTACCTGCTGAACTTCCTCGACGAGATGGGCATCGAGAAGGTTCACCTGCTCGGCAACTCGCTCGGTGGCGGCACTGCTACGCGCTTCACCCTCGAACACCCCGAGCGGGTCGGTCGACTGGTGCTGATGGGCCCGGGCGGACTCTCGCTCAACTTGCTGCACGCGGACCCGACGGAGGGCGTCCAGCGCCTGATGGACTTCTCGATGAACCCGAGCCGCGAAGCGCTGCGAGCCTTCATCTCGACGATGGTCGTCAACCAGGCGCTGGTCACCGACGAACTCGTCGAGGAGCGCTTCGCCGATGCGACTGCGCCCGGCGCCCAGGAGGCGATGCGCTCGATGGGTGCCTCCTTCTGGAATCCCGAGTGGGCCGAGGACGGCATGCTCTGGCGCGAGGTGCACCGGATCCGCAAGCACACCCTGCTCACCTGGGGTCGTGAGGACCGCGTCAACCCGCTGGACGGCGCCCTCGTCGCCCTGAAGCAGATGCCCAAGGCGCAGCTGCACGTCTTCCCGAACTGCGGGCACTGGGCCCAGATCGAGGCGGCCGAGGAATTCGCCGAGATCTGCACCGCCTTCCTGGCCCGCCACAAGGAGCGCTCATGATCGAGATCAAGTCCATGGGCTACATCCGGGTGGCCAGCACCGACCTGGACGCCTGGCGTCAGTTCGC
>JASLCW010000276.1 GCA_030151765.1 Marmoricola sp. | reverse complement strand
CCGATGAGCTCCTTCATGATCTCGTTCGACCCGGCCCAGATCTTGGTGACCCGGGCGTCACGCCAGGCACGGGCCACGCGGTACTCGTTCATGTACCCGTAGCCGCCGTACAGCTGCACGCAGTGGTCGAGCACGTCGTTCTGCACCTGCGAGGTCCACCACTTGGCCTTGGCCGCGTCGACCGGGGTCAGCTTGCCCTGGGTGTGCGCGATGACGCACTGGTCGAGGTGTGCCTCGGTGACCTCGATCTTGGTGACCAGTTCGGCGATGAGGAACTTGTTCCACTGGAAATTGCCGATGGCCTGACCGAATGCCTTGCGGTCATGGGCGTACTGGATGGTCTCCATGAGGATCTGCTTGGCGTGCGCCACATTCGCGATCGAGCAGTTGAGCCGCTCTTGCGGCAGGAACTGCATCATCGAGATGAAGCCGGTGTCGAGCGGTCCGATCAGGTCGGCATTGCTGACCCGCACGTCGGTGAAGGAGAGTTCGGCGGTGTCGGACTCGGGCTGACCGACCTTGTCGAGCTTGCGGCCGAGCGCGAAGCCCTCCTTGGTGGTGTCGACGCCGAAGAGCGAGATGCCCTTGGCCTTCTTCTCCGGCGCGGTGCGTGCGGCGACCACCACGAGATCGGCGCTGAAGCCGTTGGTGATGAAGGTCTTGGAACCGTTGATCACCCAGTCGTCGCCGTCGCGGACGGCGGTGGTCTTGAGGTTGGCCAGGTCGGAGCCGACGCTGGGCTCGGTCATGCCGATCGCGCCGAGGACCTCGCCCGCGGCGTACGCGGGCAGCCAGCGCGCCTTCTGCTCGTCGTTGGTCAGATGCACCAGGTACGGCGCCACGATGTCGGCGTGGATGCCGACGCAGGAGGCGAGCGCCATGTTGACCTTGGCCATCTCCTCGGTGAGGACCGCGTTGAAGCGGTAGTCACCGGCCTCCGAACCACCGAACTGCTCGGGGATCTCCAGGCCGAGGAAGCCCTGCTTGCCCGCGGCGAGCCAGAACTCACGCGGGATGCGGTGCGAGTCGGCGTACTCCTCGACATTGGGGATGACCTCCCGCTCGAGGAACTCCCGCACGGACTCACGGAAGGCTTCATGATCGGCGTCGTAGATGCTGCGCTCCATGCCGGACATTTTAGGGGCGGCGGTTAACGCTCGGTCACGGGCGTGCGTACAGTCTCGGCGTGCCCGTTCGTGTCGTAGGTACAACCGCGATCGCTCTCGCTGCCCTCCTCGCTCTCGCCGGGTGCGCCACGGGCACGTCCGCGACCACCGATCGACCGGCCGCCAGCACCTCGGCGGCGCCGAAGCAGGCCGCCCCACCAACCCCTGCGCCCCTTGCGGGGACGGTGCCGCCGGCCTGGCTGGGACACCGGGTCCTGCCGCGGACATCGGCCGGCTTCGGCGTACAACGACCGACACCCGCCTCGCTCCGGGTACGCCGGTTCACGCTGCCCGATCGACTTCCGCCCTTGCCGGGCAAGGGATTCGCCTCCCACACCGAGCGCGCGCCGGCCGCGGTGATCGCACGCTCGACCTGGCAGTCAGGCTGTCCGGTCGCCGCCGCGGACCTGGACTGGATCCGACTCAGCTTCTGGGGTTTCGACCACCGTCGGCACACCGGCGAACTGCTCACCAATCGGGCCGCCTCGACTGCTCTGGTGAGCGCCTTCCACCGCCTGTACGACGCCCGCTTCCCCATCGAGTCGATGCGGATCACCACCAAGGCCGAACTCGACGCTCCCCCGACCGGTGACGGCGACAACACCGGATCCTTCGTGTGCCGGCCGGTCGTCGGGCAGCGGGTCTTCTCCCAGCATGCGTATGGGCTTGCCGTGGATGTGAATCCCTTCCAGAACCCTTATGTCAAAGGTGATCTGGTGCTTCCCGAGCTCGCCGGCGCCTACACCGATCGCGCCTGGATCCGTCCGGGGATGATCGAGCCCGACGGGGTCGTCGTACGCGCCTTCGCGGCGGTGGGATGGCACTGGGGTGGCTCGTGGAGCAGTTTGAAGGATCTCCAGCACTTCAGCGCGACCGGGCGCTGATCGGCTGCGCAGATCATGCATTTCGGGCACAGAACAACTGTTATTTCCCATGATCCACGCCCAAATCACTACCTATGTAGTGTTTTGGGCGCCGACCAGCCGTGAGCTCAACCCCGTCGCGCGCTGCACCTCGCGGGTCACGGCGGCACGCACGGCGGCCTCCGAGGCGATCACTCGCACCTTCTCCTGCGCCCGGGTGACGGCGGTGTAGAAGAGCTCGCGCGTGAGCAGGGCGGAGTCCTCGGGCGGGAGGACGACCGTGATCGACCGGGCCTGGCTGCCCTGGCTCTTGTGCACCGTCATCGCGTGCACGGTCTGCACGGCGGGGACCCGGCTCGGCGAGAAGAGCCGGACCTCGTGTCCGGGGACGGCCACCCGCACCCGCGGCTGACCGTCCACCATCGTCCGGACGGCCACGCCGGTGTCGCCGTTGTAGAGATCGAGGGCACGATCGTTGGCGGTGATCAGGACCGGGCGGCCGGCGTACCACTCGTCGTAGCGGTGGATGCCGGTGCGCTCGGCGACCAGTCGCTCGATCTCGTGGTTCCAACCACTGACTCCGTAGGGCCCGTTGCGGTGGGCACAGAGGAGGCGATGCTCGTCGAGTGCGGCGAGTGCCTCGTCCACGGAGCCGTCCTCGGCGGGCCGGAGGATGTCGAGCGCATGACCGGCGAGACTCGTTCGTACGGCGGCCATCGCGGTGACGTCGTCGGGATCGATCAGCTCCACGCCCGACCAGCCGTGGCGCAAGACCTCCAGCACCTGGTCGGCATCACGATCGCGCAGCGACTGGGCGAGCTCGGCCAGGCCGGTGCCGTCACCGAAGCGGTGGTTGCGGGTGAGCTCGACGACCGGCGACCGATCCCGCGCCGCGAAGCCCGCGACCATGTCGGCGAGGACGGCGCCCGCCTCGACGGAGGACAGCTGGTCCTTGTCGCCGATCAGGACCAGCTGGGTCGTCGGGCGCAGCGCCTCCAGCAGGCGCGCCATCATCGTCGCCGAGATCATCGAGGCCTCGTCGACCACGACGACGTCGTAGGCGAGGCGGTCGGCGCGGTTGTGCCGGAAGCGGATCGAGGAGTCCGGGATCCAGCCGAGCAGTCGATGCATGGTCGTCGCCTCGAGCCGGGCGATGCGCTCCCGGTCGGCGGCCTCGGGGAAGGTGTCACCCAGGGGATCGGCCGCGGCACGGATCGACTCCTGCAGCCGTGCCGCCGCCTTGCCCGTCGGAGCGCACAGGGCGATCCGGGGTGAGCGGCCGCGCTCCCGCTGGTACTGCTCGTCGAGCATGGCGAGGAGTCCGGCGACGGTCGTGGTCTTGCCCGTGCCCGGACCGCCGGTGAGCACGGTGGTGAGCCGCCGGCAGGCCGTGGCCGCCGCGACGCGCTGCTCGTCGTAGCCGGCGTCGGGGAAGATCCGCAGCCCGGCCGCCTCCAGCACGGTCTCGTCGACCTCGATCTCGGCGGACCGCTCGCGCGCGATCAGGTCGTCGCGGATCTGCCGCTCCTCACGCCAGTAGCGATCGAGATAGAGCAGCGGCGATTCCAGCCGGACCGCCTGATGAGCCACGATCGGACTGGCGGCCACGGCGGCCAGCCAGTCCGACGGCTCCGGCCAGGACAGCCTCGCGGCCTCTTCGCCGATCTCGAGCGGTGACTCCGCGACCGTGGCCAGGTCGACGCAGATCGATCCGTGCCGCACCGCCCGGACCGCGAGAGCGACGGCCAGGAGCACGGACTGGTCGGCCTCGCCCAGCAGGGTACCGAGCCGAGTCGCCACGTGGATGTCGGGCGCATCGAGTACGCCGGCCAGGTTGAACTCCGCGAGCAGCCCCGTCGCGGCCACCGCGATCCGCCGGTCGAAAGCCTCGTCGCTCATCGGACACCCCCGTCGAGCAGGTCGGAGAGTTCCTCGATCATCTGCGCGGGCGGCTGCCAGGAGAAGGCACCGGCCACGTCTCCGTCGTACGACGGTGTCTCGGGTCCGCACATGCCGCGGACGAAGAGATAGAGCACCCCGCCGAGATGCCGCGCCGGCTCGTAGCCGGGCAGGCGCCAGCGCAGGAAGCGGTGCAGCACCACCGAGTAGAGCAGGGCCTGCAGCGGGTAGTGGCTGTGCATCATCGCCTCGGCCATCGCCGACCGGCGGTAGTCCCAGGCGGTCAGCGGCCGGTCGCGTTCACCGAGCCGGTTGGTCTTGTAGTCGACGACCACGAAGCGCTCCCCGTCCGCGCCGGGAATGCGCAGCACCACGTCGATCGAGCCGCTGAGATAGCCGCGCAGGATCTGGTCGCCGAGCCCCGGCTGGCGCAACTGCTCGGCATAGGTGACGAGCGGATCGTCGGGCGCCAGATGCCGATCGAGTACGTCGGCGAAGGCGGCCAGGCGCACCTCGGGACCGCCCTCACCACGATCGCCGCCATCCATCGGGAACTCGAAGTCCAGCTCACACAGGCGATCGCGCAGGCCGATGTCGACCAGCCTCAGGTCGCCGGCCACCGGCCCCATCGGGGTGAACTGCATCGGCAGCAAGCCCTCCGCGAGCACCTCGGCGGCGACATCGACGCCCCAGTAGTCACGCTGCTCGGCCACGTGCCGGGTGATCTCCGCGGCCAGGTCGGGCGCCTTCGGGTCGGCGAGCTCGAGCACGCCGTGTACGAGCGAGCCGAAGGCGGCACCCGCGGGCAGCTCGTCCATCGGGCTGATCGGCGCCTCCTCCGCGGCGCTGCTGCTGGGCAGGAGATCGGGATCGGGTCCGTCCTCGTCGTCCTTCCCGGTCACCTCGGGCTCGGATGAGGCGCCGAGGAGATGCTCGTCGGCCCTGATCAGTCCGGAGTACGACGTACGCCGCCACTCGGCGTCGATCGAACGGTCGAAGGTGCGGATGGCGAGCCCTGGCGGCGGAGCACCCGGTACGGCGACCGCCGGCTCGCTCGCGCCGACCATCTCCAGCGCGAGCGCACCGGCTTCCTCCCACCGGCGCAGCCGGGAACGCGCCTCGGCGTCGTCGAAGTCGATCGGCAATCGTCGCGGTGCTGCGGTCTCACCGGGTCCACGGCCCAGCAGCAACCGGGTCAGACCACCCTGCGCGGCATCGCGACTGCGCCCCCACCACGCGACGACCTGGCTCTGCGCGCGGGTGAGCGCGACGTAGGTGAGCCGGAGCTCCTCGGCGTCCTCCTCCTCGGCCGCCCGGTCGCGCACCTCCCGGCTCGGCGAACCGCCGATGTCGAGGCAGCGCCGGCCATCGGGGTCGTGGTGGCGCCGGGTCGGCGGATCGTCGGCCCGCCACTTGTTGAAGGCCAGCGGCAGCAGCACGATCGGGTACTGCAGGCCCTTGCTGCCGTGGATCGTGGAGATCTGCACGGCGGCCGCATCGGTGTCGAGCCGGCGGGTGCGCTCATTGACGGTGTCGGCGTCGCGTCGTTCCCGCCGCAGCCACGAGAGCAGTGCCGGGATGCCCAGGCGCTCGCGGGCCGCGACCCGGTGCAGGGTCTGCGCGAGATGGTTGAGGTCGGTGAGCAGGCGTTCGCCACCCTCGCGCCGCAGCACCCGCGCCTGGAGGCCCGAGGCGACCAGTGACTCGTGAACCGCCGCGATTCCCCGGATCCGGAAGAGATCGATCCAGCCGCGCAGTCGGTCGGAGAGCTCGTCGGTGAGCTGGTCGCCGCCGTCGGCGAGTTGTTGCGGGCTCAGTCCGACGAAGGGCGTGAGACCGACCGCGCGGGCCCGCGCGACCCGATTGGGCTGTTCCATCGCCTCGAGCAGGACCACCCAGGCATCCGAGGCCTCACTGCGCATCACACCGCTGCCGCTGGTGATGACGGACGGGATTCCCCTGGCACGCAAGGCGGATTGGAAGAGATCGACATTGCTCAGCGAGGACATCAGGATCGCCACGTCGCCGGCCTCGATCCTGCGACCGTCGTACCTCGCGCCCGACGAGAGCAGCGCGGCCACCTCGGTGGCGAGATCGTCGGCGATCGCGCGGCGCACCAGGTCGATCGGGACCGCGTCCGCGCCCGAGGTCAGCCCCAGCCGGTCGTCGGTGACCTGCCGGATCCGCAGCGGCGCACCACGGGGCGCGCCCTCGAGACGACTCCCCTCCTCGTGGGCATGAACCGGGTGTACGACGATCCGCTCGTCACCGAGTGCGACGCCGCGCAACACGCCCTGCAATGCATCGACGAGGGGGCGGTCCGAGCGCCAGTTGGTGTCGAGCGTGCGGCTGGCGGCCGCGGTCTCGGCGGCCGCGAGATAGCTCTGGACATCACCGCCGCGGAAGCCGTAGATGGCCTGCTTGGGATCGCCGATCAGCACCATCGTTGCGTGGCCGCTGAAGGCACGGTCGAGCACCTGCCACTGCACCGGGTCGGTGTCCTGGAATTCGTCGACCAGCACGACCTTCCAGCGCTGCCGCATCCGCTGCCTGGCCGGGGAATCCTCGGTCGCGAGGGCATCGGCAAGCCGGGACAGCAGGTCGTCATAGCTGAGCAGGCCACCACGGCGCTTGCGTCGCTCCAGCTCCTCCAGCACCGCCCGCCCGAAGTCCACCCGCGCCTGGATGTCGGCGTCCTCGGCACTCGCCGGAGTCAGGCTCGCATGCGGATCGCCGACGACGTCCTGCGCGAGCCTTCCCGCCTTCGCGCGGTCGAAGGGCGGCCGCGAGGTCTCGTTGCCGAAACGGGCCAGATAGAGGTCGTCGACGATCTCGTCGACCAGCTCGCTGAGGTCGTCGACCAGCTCGGCGCGGCCGTCGGTGTCACCGGCGACGCCGAGGGAGCGCAGCACCAGCTGGCAGAACTGGTGCGTGGTCGCGATCGTGGCCGCGTCGAAGGAGGCGAGGGCCGCCAGGAGCCGCGTCCTGCGCTGGGCGATCTCGTCGGCCGATCCGGTGAGCAGGTGGTCGATCAACCGCTCGGAGCGGTCCGCGGACTCGGGCGCGGCCAGCGCCTGTTCGGCACGCGTCAGGTGGCTGCGCACCCGGTCGCGCAGCTCCTGGCTGGCGGCCCGGCCGAAGGTGATCACCAGCAGGTCGTCGAGCTGGGCCACTCCCTCCGCCACATAGCGCGTGACGAGGGCGGCGACGGCGTAGGTCTTGCCGGTGCCGGCACTCGCCTCGAGCACCGTGGTCCCGGTCGGCAGCGGCCCGCAGATGTCGAAGGGCTCGATGGTCCTGCTCACGATCCCGCCCTCACTGCGAGGATCGGCGTCCACAGACGCCGCGCCAGTACGCCGAGCCGGGTGGTCTCCTCGGGCCATTCCTCACCTTCACGCGGCGGGATCGCCAACAGGCCCTCGAAGGGGAGATCGCCCCAGACCCGGCGATGCTCCGGATCCGCGGACTCGCCGTCGAAGCGGCCACCGCCCTTCCACTCCTTCTTCGCGGCCGCCTCCGCACTCGGGCGACGACGGCGGGAGGCATAGGCCTGAGCGGTCTTCACCGGCAAGGGCAGCGGGCCGCGCATGCCCGCGTCGTACGTCGCCACGAGCTCGGCGAGCCGGTCCGGGGCGTTGTCGACCGATCCGAAGGCCACGCGCGCGGCGCCCTCGCGTCCCCGTCCGACCGCCCCCGCACTCCAGCCGCGACCGGGGAGGGCACATTCGAGGGCGACCAGCTGGATCCAGGCATCGAGCTCCTGCTTGGGCCCCAGTCTGGAGAAGCCGGTCGCGACCAGGCGGGTGTCGTGCAGTCCGCCCACGGTGCCCACGATCCGGCGACCGTCCGGCAAGGACACCTCGATGTCGACGGCTCGCGTGGGCAGGCCGGCGGTGATCGCATCGCTGAGCGTGGCGATCGGGACCACCTGGTCGCGGATCCGGGTGGCCATCCGCCATCCCAGCTTGCCGGGCGGCAGCAGCCCGCGTCGCCAAGCGAGCTGCAGGGCTTCGTCCGGCGTCGCGCCGCGCGCGATGTCGCGCAGCATCCGGTCACCGACCTGCCAGCTCTGCAGGCCGTCGAGTTCGACGGGGATCGAGTCGGAGTGCTCGTCCTCGCTCTCGGGCAGCGCGATCTCGAGACGGCGACGCAGGAACTGGCGGACCGGTGCCTTGAAGAAGGCGACCAGATCGGCGAGGTCGATGTCGCCGGCCGGAGCCGGCAGCCAGAGCTCCGCGATGCCCGGACTCGCTTGCCGCGGAGCCAGACTCGCGCGGGCGCCGTCGAGCGCCGCCCGATCGAAGGAGAAGGGCTTGCCCGGTTCGAGATTGAGGGGATCGAAGGCCTGCAGCGGATGCCGCCGTACGACGGCGCGCCCGGCGGGAGCACCGTCGATCGTCGCCGTCCGGTCGAGCACGTCGAGCAGTTCATGGAGCGGCACCGCGGGCGGACGGGCCTGACCGGTGGACTCGTGCGCACCGGTGTAGGTGATGACCAGGTGATCGCGCGCGGCCAGGATGGCGTCGAGCATGAGCTGTCGGTCCTCGCTGCGCGGATCGCGTTCTCCGGTGAGGGGGGCGCGGGCGAGGACATCGTCTCCGTCGACCGCGCCCGCCCGCGGGAAGACTCCGTCGTCGAGGCCCAGCAGGCAGACCACGCGGTGCGGGACCGATCGCATCGGCGTCATCGTGCAGACGGTGAGCGCTCCGGTGCGGAAATTGGCCCGGGTCGGGCGTCCCGCGAAGCGCTGCTCGAGGAGGGCGCGGACATCGGCCAGCCGCAGATCGGTCCCGGACTCGCCCCGGTCGGCGACCGCCCCCAGCTCGGAGTGCACCTGCGCGAGCTGCCATTCCTCGCCCGTCTCGACCGAGGCGACCGACTCGATCCCGTCGAGGAGGCAGCGGGTCCAGTGCTCGATCGTGTGACTGCCGGCGAACTCCCTGGCGGCGACCCCGAGCCGGTCGATCAGCTCGGCCAGCCGGCCGGCCAGTTCGATGTCGGTACTGCCGACATCGTCGAGCGGAAGCGCATGCCCGAACCAGCGCGGCACGTCCTCGGCGACGGCGACGCCGGTGAGCAGCCGGTCGAGACCGAAGGCCCAGGTGTTCTGCACGAAGCCGTCCAGTCCGTAGGAGCGACGCCCCTCCGCGTCGAGCGCCCACTTCACGCCCGCCTGGTCGACCCAGCCGGCCAGGCGTTCCAGGTTGTCGTCGGTGAAGCCGAAACGGCGGCGTACCGGATCGAGGGCGACCAGATCGAGCACATCGCGTGCCTCGGCGCGCCCGGAGGCGAGATCGAGCAGGGCGACCGAGACGGCGAGCAGCGGGTTGGTCTGGGTGAGCGCCCGGTCGGCGAGCTGGACGCGGAGGTCCTGGCCGGGATGGCCCTGGCCGTGCAGCAGGTCGCCCATGCCGAAGGCCGCCGCGACCAGGGGCGCATAGGCCTCGATGTCGGGGCACATCACGAGGATGTCGCGCGGTTCCAGGGTCGGGTCGTCGGCGAGGAGCCCGACGATCACCTCGCGGAGCACCTCGACCTGGCGGCCGGGTCCGTGGCAGGCGTGCACCGAGATGCTGGTGTCGGGGCGGCGCGATCGCGGCGCGCCAGGCAGGGCATTGGCGGCCAGGTCGGACTGCAACCGGCCGAGCAGGGTGTCGGGGTGATCCGCCGGCGCCCAGTCGCCCTCGACCGGGCCGAGCAGGCGCTGGAACTCGCGCAGGTCGCGCCCCATGCCGGCCAGCAGCGGATGCCCGGCACGCAGATGCGAGTCGTCCTGGTCCCGCGGTACGACGCCGGAGAGATCGCCCAGGTCCTGCCAGAGCGCATCGGAGGGATGACCGACCCACAGATGCACCTCGCGATGCGCGGCGATCGCCTGGACCAGTGCCAGGTCGGTGCGCGAGAAGCGGCTGTGCCCGACGAAGGAGAGCCGCGGCGGCAGGTCGGCCGACGACGGGTCGGCGACGAGCCGCTCGCAGGTCCGGCGGTGCCGTTCCAGCGGTGAGGGCGTGCCCATCCGGCGGACCAGCCGCCGCCACAGCTCCGGCTGCCAGGCGAGGTCCCCGTCGAGCGGACGACCGGCGCCGTCGGTGGCACTGCCGGCCTCCCAGTCACGGAGCAGGCCGGGACGTTGCGCGGCGTACGACGAGAACAGGCGGGCCAGCCGGCGGGCCACCGAATAGCGCCGGCCCGCGCGCAGCTCGGCCTCCTCCCCCTCCGCGTCGGCGCCGAGGTGGTTGGCCAGGGTGCGACACCAGTTCTCACCCATCGACTCGTCGATCACCGCGAGCAAGGGCCAGGCCAGGGCGTCGGGCGCCCACGGGTCGTCGCGCTCCCGGCCGATCACCTCGGCGATCAGGCTCGCCGGCGACCGGAACTCGACGCCGGCGCAGATGCCGTCGGCACGACCGGCGGAGGGTCCGAGCCGGTGGGAGAGCTGCTGGGAGAGCCAGCGCTCCACACCCTTCGCCGGGACGATGACCAGCTCCATGGCGAAGGGATCGGCGGGCGCATCGGCGAGCATCCGGGCCAGGCCCTCCACCAGGAGGTCGGCCCGCTGCGCTCGATGCACCGTCAGGGTCACGTCGCACACCCTAGTGAGGCGCGCCGACGGATCAGCTGTTGAGCAGGCTCTCGAAGTCGGCGAAGTCCGCCGACTCGGGGTCGAAGGGGTCCTCGGTCGTACGACGCACCACGCCGCCGAGCAGCTGGTCCGCGAGCTCCGCGCCGGCCCGGGTGATCCGGTCCTCGAGAGCACCGGACCTTGCCTGCCCGTCGGACCCCGTGCCCCAGTCCTCGGACGCCGCGAAGACGGCTGTGGGCAGCACGATCGCCTTGAGATAGGCGAACATCGGCCGGATCGCATGGTCGAGCACCAGGCTGTGCCGCGCGGTGCCCGCGGTCGCGCCGATCAGCACCGGGAGGCCCTTGAGCGTGTCCATCTCGAGGATGTCGAAGAAGGACTTGAAGAGCCCCGAGTACGACGCCGTGAAGACCGGCGTGACCGCGATCATCGCGTCGGCACGCCGTACCGACGCGATCGCCTCGGCGAGCTCGCCCGACGGGAAGCCGGTGAGCATCGCATCCATGATCACGTGCGCCAGCGGGCGCAGTTCGACGACGGTCAGCTCGACCAGGGCACCGCCCGATTCGAGCCGACCACTAGTGGCAGCGGCAAGCCGGTCGGCGAGCATCCGGGTCGAGGACTCCTCGGAGAGTCCGGCCGAGATGACGACGAGGTTGGTCATGAGTGCACCTCTTCGGTAGCGGCATCCTGCTTCTGCAACAACGAAGCATGGGTCGGAGCTTCCGGAACGTCCGCACCGCGTCCCTCGGCGAAGCCGGCACGCATGTCGGGAAGGATCTCGCCGAGCAGGTCCAGCTGCTCCAGCACGGTCTTGAGCGGCAGTCCGGCGTGGTCGACGAGGAAGAGCTGGCGCTGGTAGTCGCCGGCGTACTCACGGAAGGACAGTGTGCGCTCCAGCACCTCCTGCGGCGAACCCACCGTCAGCGGGGTCTGCGAAGTGAAGTCCTCCAGCGACGGGCCGTGTCCGTAGACCGGGGCGTTGTCGAAGTACGGGCGGAACTCGTTGACCGCGTCCTGGCTGTTCTTGCGCATGAAGATCTGACCACCGAGGCCGACGATCGCCTGCTCCGCCGTGCCGTGGCCGTAGTGCTCGAAGCGACGGCGGTAGAGCGCGATCATCTGCGCGGTGTGCGAGGCCGGCCAGAAGATGTGGTTGGAGAAGAAGCC
>JASLCW010000157.1 GCA_030151765.1 Marmoricola sp. | reverse complement strand
TCACCGCCCCCGACGGCCGCCAGGTCACCTTCCCCCGCCTCGGCGAGGGCTGGGACCGTGCCCTCGGCGAATCACTGTGGCTGGCTCGCGGCGACGAAGGCCTTCTCGTCACCGACAACCAGGGCACCCGCTGGGTGGCCACTGCCGGTGGACGTCTCCTCTCCGTCGACCGCGGTCCGGGCACCCGGGTGAGCCTCGACTGGTCCGGTGACCAGCTCGTCGGCCTGGCCCACGAGCGCGGTCGCTCGCTGGCGATCGTGTGGGACGAGGAGACCGGGCACATCACCCGTGTCGAGGCCTCCGATGGCCGCGCCGTCTCCTACGCCTACGACGACGGCCGTCTCGTCTCGGCCACCGGCCCTCTGGGCACCCGCTCCTATCGCTGGAACGAACAGGGCCTCATCGAGGCCGTCGTCGACGCCGACGGCGTCGTCGAGGCGGAGAACACCTACGACGACTTCGGCCGGGTGCTCACCCAGCGCTCGCCCTTCGGCCGGACGACCCGCTTCGTCTACCTGCCCGGCCGGGTCACCGTCGTCTCCGACGAGAACGGCGAGCGCTCCAACACCTGGATCGCCGACGAGGCCGGTCGTCTCGTCGGCGTGGTCGACGCCGACGAGCAGCGGGCCTCCTTCGCCTACGACGCCCACGGCAATCCGGTGCTCGCCACCGAGCGCGACGGCTCCACCACGATCACCGAGTACGACGCCCGCGGCCGCAAGATCCGGCAGGTGCTCCCCACCGGTGCCGACCTCACCTTCGCCTACGACGAGGCCGACCGGGCGACCCGCGTCGACGTCGCCTCCAGCGGCACCCTGACCGGCGCCGAGGACTCCGGCGTCGCCGTCACGACCTTCGAGTACACCGGCGAGGAGCGCAATCCGTCGGTGATCCTGGACCCCGAGGGCGGTCGCACCGAACTGCTCTGGGAGTCCGGGCTGCTCCGCCGGGTGACCGACCCCGAAGGCGTCGCGATGGCCTTCGAGTACGACGCGCACGGCAACCTCGTCGCCTCGATCGACGCCGAAGGCAATGCCGCGCGCCTGGAGCGCGACGCCGCCGGACGGGTGACCGCGGCTATCACGCCCTCCGGTTCCCGCACCGTCTTCGGCTACCACGAGGACACGCACCTGCTCGCCTCGCGGACCGACCCCACCGGCGCCACGTCGACCTTCGAGTACACGCCCGGCGGTCGCCTCACCGCGATCGTCGACCCGACCGGCGCACGCACCACCATCGAGCACGACGAAGCCTCCGGCGAGGAAGCGCGCACGATCGACCCGCTGGGCCGCACCATCGCGCGCAGCTACGACGACCTCGGCAATGTCAACGCGGTCTCGCTTCCCGACGGCTCCACCTGGCGCTTCGCGCACGACGCCATGTCGCGTCTCCGCGAGGTCGGCAATCCCGGCGGCGGCAGCGTCGCCCTCGAGTACGACGCGGTCGGATCGCCCACCCGGGTCTCCGACGACAACGGGGCCTCCACCGAGATCACCGCCGACACCGACACCGGGTTGATCACCTCCACCGACGGCGTCGCCGGCATGGGCACCGAGGTCGACCGGCTCGGCCGGCTCGTCGGCGAGGTCCGCCCGGACGGATCCACCGTCCTCACCCGCTACGACCGCTGCGGCCGCCCGGTCGAGATCGTGGATCCGGCCGGGGGCCTGACCCGGATCGCCCGCGATGCGGCCGGCCGGGTCACCACCCTGGTTCGGCCCTCGGGCGCCGAGATCGGCTACAGCTATGACGCCTGCGGCCGACTGGCCGCGACGACCGACCCCACCGGTGGCGTCACCCGCTACCGCTACAACGCCGACGGCTATGTCGTCGAGCAGATCTCCCCCACCGGAGACGTGGCCACCACGCGCTACGACGAGTGCGGCCGCATCGTGGCACGCCGAATCCCGGGCATCGGCACCTACACCTATGTGTACGACGGCAATGGGCGCGTCGTCGAGTCGCGTGACCCCGCGAACGGCCGTCGGCGCTTCGACTACGACCTCGCCGGGCAACTGGTCCGGGCGATCGACGGCAACGGCGGCACCACCGCCTACGCCTACGACGCCAATGGCCGTTGCGTCACCGTCACCCATCCCGACGGCGGTGTCACCCGTCGCGAGTTCGATGCCAACAATCGCTGCACCTCCGAGACCGACCCGCTCGGCCGCACGACGCTCGCGGGATACGACACGGCGGGCAAGCAGGTCTTCCAGGTCGACCCCGCAGGACGTCGTACCGAATGGGCCTACGACACCCGCACCGGACTGCTCGAGTCCACCGTCGTCGACGGCGTCGAGATCTCCCGGATCGATCGCGATCCGGCCGGCCGCCGGATCACCATCACCGATCGGGCGAACCCCACCGGCGAGGTCACCGTCCACGAGCTGACCTGGGACCACCGCGGCCTGCTGACCTCGCGCACCCGCGACGGTCACGGCGTCGCCTGGGCCTACGACGCCGACGGCGCCTGCACCTCGCTCACCACAGCCGACGGGCGGACCACCGACTACGCGCGCGATGCCGCGGGCCGACTCGTCGGAGTCAGCCACCCGCTGCTCGGCAGCGTCGTGATCGACCGCGACGCCGCGGGCCGGATGGTCGGCGCCACGGCCGGCGACCAGAGCCAGCAGTGGACCTACACCGACGGCTTCCTGACCAGTCACAGCCAGCACACCGGCGATCGCCGGGTGCTCTCCTCCATCGCCCGCGCCGAGGACGGCCGGATCACCGGCCTGACCGTCGACCAGGGCGACGGCGTCGCGCTGGCCACGGCCTACTCCTACGACGAGGCCGGCCAGTTGATCGCCAGCGCAGCCGGCGGGGCCACGATGCGCTGGGCCTACGACGCCAACGGCCGCCTGGTTCGTGAGACCTATGAGGCCGACGGCCGGCCCATCGCCCGGCACTTCGAGTACGACCTCGCCGGGCAGGTCCGCTCGGTCACGGTCGGCGGCAGCATCATCACCTCCTTCGAGTACGACGCCGCGGGCCGGCGTACCAGCGAGGCCCATGCCGACGGCAGCCGGCGCGACTACGGCTGGTCCGCCAAGGGCTGGCTCGCCTCGCTGACCGAGACCGACCGGCTCGGCGACACGTTGCAGACCGACATCATCGTGGATGCTCTCGGTGAGCTCGCCTGGATCGGCACGACCGAATTCTTCTCCGACACCGCGAATCCCTTCGAGGGGCTGGTCAGTGCCGGTGGCGACGCGATCGTGCATGCCGGTCCCTTCACCGGTACCGCAACGGGCGCCGACACCGGCTGGGGCGTGACCGGCTGGCGTGACGGCCGCGCGGTCTCCGCGGACCCGTGGCAGTTGCCGGTCGTCGGCGATCCGGCTGTCGGCGGTCTCGGCTTCCAGGTGAGCCCGACCGGTGATCTCCTCATCGGCGGGCAGGGTGTGGCTGCCGGTCCGCTCGAGTGGCTGACCAATCGCGTCTACGACCCCGACACCCGGGGCTTCTGCTCGGTCGACCCGATGGCGGCGACCGTCGGCGCGGGATGGGCCGCCAATCCGTACTCCTATGCGGGCAACGACCCGCTGCACGCCCTCGACCCGCTGGGCCTGCACCCGGTCACCGACGCCGAACTCCGCGCCTACAACGCCAACAACGGCGGCTTCATGGCGAACAACTGGGAGTACGTCGTGGGCGGCGGCATGGTCGTCCTCGGCGGCGTCCTGATCGCCACCGGCGTGGGCGGGCCGGCGGGTCTGATGCTCGTCTCCGCCGGCGCGGACACCATCATCCAGAAGGCGACGACGGGAACGGTCAACTGGGGCGAGGTCGCGGTCTCCGGCGTCCTCGGCGGCATCGGCGGACCCGGTGTCGGCCTGGCCGAGAAGGCCGGTCTCGCCGGCTGGAAGGCGCTCGCCGCCGGCGGCGCCATCGACGGTGCCTGGCAGGGTGCCGCCGCCTCCGGAGCGGGCTATCTGACCGGCCCCGGACCGCACACCGTCACCGGCTTCCTCGAGACGACCGCGATGGGCACCGTGACGGGTGCCGGCAGCGGCGCCGTCGTCGGCCCGCTCGCGCACGCCCTCAAGCCCCACGTCGCCGGACCGACCCTCGGCGATGTCGCCCCGACGCCTCCGACGCCGCATGAGCCGCTGGCGCTGCCGCGCGGCTCCGACCTGCCCGATCCCTACAAGGGTCAGCCGGTCTATCGCGTGTACGGCGGTGACTCCGGCCCCAATGGCGCCTCCTGGTCGCCGGTCCACCCCGGAACGGTGCCGAACTACCGCGAGGCCGCCGGGCTGCCGTCAGGCGGGCCGAGTGGTGCGAACAACACCGGCCGCTTCGTCATCGAGGGGACGCTCAACGATCCCTCGGCCGTCGTCGTCCAGCGCGGCGCACTCCCCCTCGACGGGAACAAGGGAGGATTGGCCGAATACATCATCCCGAACGGGGTCGACAGTGGTGCCATCACCATCGATCGCGTCAGCGGCGTCAATCCGGAGTTCTGATGTCAACCACCTATTACCTGAGCTCGCTGGACAGCACCCGTTTCGGCCCGGTCCGGCGGGTGGAGGTGATCCGCAGCCTGGTCTTCGACACCGGGAAGGCGGCGCTCTTCGCCACGATCGATCCTCCGGTGATCGGGCAGGACTTCGGTCGCGGCGGGGACGACATCACGCGGGTGGTCTTCGCCGCGCGCCACGAGGGCGAGAGCGTCGACCCGGTGTCGAGCTTCCCCTGCTTCGTGCACATCGCGATCTCGAACGAGGACTACGACCTGCAGAGCCCGATTCGAGCCGACGACCTGACGAACATCGGCTGGGGCGAGCTCTACCGGACGGCGGATGACGCCGAGCAGCACCGCTTCGGCTGAGCGATTCCTCCGACCGGTCAGCGCGTGAGGCGCTTGATCAGCGCGACGATGGCGACCACGACGACCGGTGCCACCACGACGGACACCGTGATCCGGACGGCGGCAGCCTGGTTCTTGCCGTGGAAGGCGACAACGGCGGCGACGATGAGGATCACCGCCAGTACCGCCCAGAAGACCACCCTCCCCCACAGGGGCCAGGTTTCGGTCTGCTGCTTCGGGTCACTCAATGTCTGCCACCTCCGAGATCGGCGTCCCGAGCAGCCTACCGGTCGGGCTCAGCTGGACCGGTTGGTGATCTGGAAGGGATCGCTGGCCAGGTTGGTCAGATTGCCGACCTGAGCAAGCACCCGGCAGTTCCCGGCCACCGTCAGTGCGGTGACGACGTGCCCGTTGGAGATCCGCAGGGAGCCGTCGCAGCCGTCGGAGAAACGCACCCCGCTCGCGCCACCGGCGACCTGGGTGAGCAGCTCGGAGGGTGTCCCGATCGAGGGGCTGCTGTAGAGGGCGTTGATCTTGTCGGTGCCGCTGGGCCAGATCGGCAGCAGGGTGACCGGGACGATCTTGCCGGTGACGCTGCTGGGCGGCACCTTCACGAACACCCCCTGCAGCCGCTGCGCCGGGTACGCCGTACTCGTGATCTGTGTGTCGCCCACGGACTTGGCCGTGGCCGCGGCGCTGCGATCGAGCCACTTCTGCAGCGGCGACTGACTGGGGTCCTGGTTCGCGGCACTCGCGCCGAGAGGGAGCGAGATGGTGGCGACCACCGTCTTCTCGCCCTGGGCGGGGATGCGCCCGGGGTCGACGCTCCACGCGCAGGCGGTGTCGATGCCGGTGATGGAGGGGACATTCTTGGACTGGCTGGCGCCCTGCCACGCGAGTGTCGGGCAGTCGCCGCGGTCGACGCCGTCGATCACCTCGAGGAAGGGCCCGGAGATCGCCGCGTTCTGGGCGCTGTAGGTGATGCTCAGCTCGGCGGTGTGCGTGTCGGGGTCGTAGTTCGCCTGACGCGAGATGGTCAGGCCGGTCGGCAGCGCATGGTCGCTCTGGGTCGCCGTCTGCGCCTGCCCGCCCGCGGATCCACCGCCCTTGCCACCACCGCCGGGGAGGCCGTTCAGCACCAGGAAGAGCACCACCGCGACGAGCACGACGGTCGCCGCGATGCCGCCGAGGACCTTGGTGTCCTTCCACCACGGAGCGGCCGCCTCGGGCACGGCCGCGTGAGCGCGACGCTCGGCGACCTTCCGGGGCTGCATGGGGCGTACGACGGTCGCCTGGCCGGGCGTGCCCAGGTCGAGATCCTCGAGCGCGGTGACGTCGCCGACCTGCTCCGCGACCGGCGTCTCCGCCGAGAGTCCGCGTACGACGGTCATCGGGCCGTGCGCGGCACCGAACTCCGCGGGCGCCGCCTGGCGCTCGAGCGCGGGGACACCGACCAGCCCGGGGAGCCGGTGCCGGAGCCGGAAGGCCGCCTGCCGCGCCGGAGGGCGGCTGCGCGGGTCCTTGTCGAGCATCTCCAGGAGCACCGCCCACAGCCCGTGATCGATCGGCAGCGGCGGCACCGTGCTGCTCACGTGGCGATGGGCGATCGTGTAGTCGGTCCCCGGTCCGGCGAAGGGCGTTCGCCCGGCCAGCAGCTCGTAGAGCATGATGCCGACGCCGTAGACATCGGCAGGCAGGCCGGCCGCACCGATCTCGAGGAGTTCGGGTGACATGTACTCCGGCGTGCCGAGGAGGCCCGTCGTGGTCTGCGGTCCCTCCCCCACGATCCGGGCGATGCCGAAGTCGGTGAGCCGGACATCGCCGGGCTCGATCTCCGCCGACGGCGTCGCCACGAAGCGCTCGGTGAGCAGGACATTGTCGGGCTTGATGTCGCGGTGGACCAGGCCCTTGTCGTGGGCGGCACCGAGGCCGTCGAGGACTGCGGCGACGATCTCGATCGCGCGGGTGGGCGGCAGCGTGCCCGCCTCGGCCAGCAGCTCGCGGAGGGAGCCGCCGTCGACGAAGTCCATGACGATGCCGAGCCGGTCGCCCTCGACGACGAGGTCACGGACGCTCACCAGGTTGGGGTCGCGGAGCCCGGTCAGCACGCCGCGCTCCTGCACGAAGCGGGAGACCAGCTCCCGGTCGGCGACATGCTCGGGCCGCAGCAGCTTGGCGGCCACGGTCTCGTCGGTACGCCGGTCGACCGCCCGCCAGACCTCGCCGACCGCTCCCCGGCCGACGATCTCGATCAGCCGGTACGACGCACCCAGGGCATCGTCGAAACCGACGTCTGTCACCTGGGCCTCCCGAGAGCACGATTGCGCACTGAGAATATCCCGAAGCCCGTCGTACGCCGGCAGCGTCCCAGGGGTGGGCTGTTTACGCGCCAGCCCTAGTGCGCCCGCCGGGTACCGCGTGGTCGACTGCCTGATGCCCACCACGTCGCTGGCCCCTGCCCGGACACTGCTTGCCGCTTCCGCCCTCGTCATCGGCCTGGTCGCCTTCACCCCCGCCGCGCACGCGGCCGATGCGACGGCCACCGTCACCGGCAATGTCGCCACCTGGGGCGATCGGGACCCGGCGAACGACCACGACGGCGACGACACCTACGGATACGCCGACAACTACTACGGGCAACAAGACATCCCCGGCGATCTCGGGGGCGAGCGGATCACTGCGGTCGCGGCCTCCTCGCTGAATTCCATGGCGCTCGACAGCCATGGCAAGGTGTACGTGTGGGGCGATCTTGGGCGCGCCGACAACGGTTGGTCGACCGCGACGCCGGCGGATCTCGCCGGCGAGAACGTCGTCGCGATCGACACGAGCACGTCGTCGATGATGGCGCTCACCGACGACGGAGTCGTCCATACATGGGGCGCACAGGCAGCGGTCGGCGGACCGCTCGTCACGCCGCCGGTCCTGTCCGGGAAGAAGGTCACCGCCATCGCGGCCGCGGGCGCCGACCTCGCTCTCACCGACGAGAACGGCGGCAAGGTCTACGCCTGGGGTCCCAGCTACTTCGGCGAGGCGAATGTTCCGGCCGCCGCCCAGTCCGATGTCGTCGCGATCGCCGGCGACCGGGTGAGCAGCCTCGCGCTCAAGTCCGACGGGTCGATCGTCATGTGGGGATCGCCGTACGGCACCGTCCCGACGCCCGATCCCGGCCGGCACTTCGTCGACGTCGCCGCGGGCGGCGACAACCACTACGCCGCGCTCGACGATGCCGGCAAGGTCTACACGTGGGGCTATTTCACCTCGGCGCCACCTCCGTCGCTCTCGGGCAAGCGCGTGGTCTCGCTCGATGTCGGGCCGAGCCTGCTGGCGGCCACGACCGATCAGGGCGAGATCGTCGTCTGGGGCTTCGACGGCTACCAGTACATCCACCGGGCCGGGTGCCCCAATGCCGTCGCCAACGACCCCTCCTGCACCGACACATCCGCGAACAACCAGGCCTTCACCCCGGCGAATGTGGCCGCGCGCAAGGCGATCCAGGTCGCCGTCGGCAACAGCCACGTCGTGGCCGCCCTGCAGACACCCGTGGAGAGCCTGTCCCCGCCTGCCATCGCCGGAACCGCGAAGGTCGGCGAACACCTGACCGCGAGCGGGGGCACCTGGACGCCCTCCGACGCCGAGGTGTCCCTGCAGTGGAGGCGCGACGGCGTCGCGATCAAAGGGGCTACCAGCCCTGACTATCTCCTCACCGAGGATGACGACGACGCGACCATCACGGTCTCGGCGATCGGCCGGAGCGTCGGCTATCTGGCCTCGGATGAGGCGACCTCGGGCGGTGTTCTCGTCGGCGCCGCGGACTTCACCGTCAGCGGTACGCCGACGATCGGCGGGAAGGTCACGGTCGGGTCCACCCTGACGGCCGCCCCTCCGGTCTGGACGCCGACGCCCACGACGATCGCGTACCAGTGGCTGCGCGACGGGGTCGCGGTCGACGGCGCCACCAAGCCGACCCACCTGCTCACCGCCGCCGACCTCCGTGCCCGGATCTCGGTGACCGTCACCGCCACCCGTGACCACTACATCGACTCGGGTGCCGGCTCGACCGCGACCGCTCCGGTGGCACCCGGCCCGATCACCGCCGCCAAGCCGCTGATCAGGGGCACCGCGAAGGCCGGCAGGAAGCTCACCGCCCTCCCCGGCGCCACGGCACCCTCCGGCACCACCCTCACCTACCAGTGGTTGCGCAACGGCAAGGCGATCAAGGGTGCCGTGAAGTCCACGTACAAGGTGACCAGGAGGGACAAGGGCCGGAGGCTGAGCATCCGGGTGGTCCGCACCAAGCCCGGCTACACGACCCTGGCGCGGGTCTCCAAGGCGGTCAAGGTCAGGAGGTAGCCGAAACCGTCACGCGGTGGCTCGGTCGCCTCAGGGCAGCAACAACACCACCGTCTGCGCCACACACGCCGGCTTGTCCTCACCCTCGATCTCGATGACGTGGTTGACGGTGAGCTGCTTTCCGGCCGGGATGTCGGTGACGGCGTCGATGCTGACCCGGACCCGGACCTTCGCGCCGACCTTCACCGGATTCGGGAAGCGGACCTTGTTGACGCCGTAGTTCAGCTTGGCGCCCGGGGTCTGGAGGCTGAAGACCATCGAGCCGAGCCAGGGCACCAGCGAGAGCGTCAGGTAGCCGTGCGCGATGGTGCCGCCGAAGGGCCCGTCCTTCGCCCGCTCGACATCGACATGGATCCACTGGTGGTCACCGGTGGCGTCGGCGAACTCGTTGACCCGCTTCTGGGTGATCTGGACCCACTCGCTGACGCCGAGCTCGGCTCCGGCGGCTTCCTGGATCTCCTCGAAGGTCGTGAACACGCGCATGGCTCTACTCCTGTTAATTGGTCCGGTGCTGCTCGACAGGTGTTGGATGGGAGTGTGTCAGAACTCGATGTTGCCACGATCCGGTCCCTGCCCAAGGTTCTCCTGCACGATCACCTCGACGGCGGCCTGAGGCCCGCGACCGTCCTGGAGCTCGCGCGCGAGTGCGGCCACCCACTTCCGGCCGACGACGTCGAGGGGCTGGCGCGCTGGTTCCGGGAGTCCGCCGACTCCGGCTCGCTGGTGCGCTATCTCGAGACCTTCCAGCACACCGTCGGCGTGATGCAGACGGCGGGCGCCTTGGAGCGGGTGGCGCGCGAGTGCGTCGAGGACCTCGCCGCGGACGGGGTCGTGTACGCCGAGATCCGCTACGCACCCGAGCAGCACCTGGAGAAGGGCCTCTCCCTCGAGGAGGTCGTCGACGCCGTACAGCGCGGCTTCGACGCCGGTCAGGCCGCCACCGGGATCGTCGTACGGCAGCTCCTCACCGCGATGCGCCACCAGGCCAATTCGCGCGAGATCGCCGAGCTCGCCGTACGTCATCGCGACCGGGGCGTGGTGGGCTTCGACATCGCCAGCGCCGAGGCCGGCTATCCCCCTACCCGCCATCTCGACGCCTTCGAGTACCTACAGCGCGAGAACGCCCACTTCACCATCCACGCCGGTGAGGCCTTCGGGCTGCCCTCGATCTGGGAGGCGATCCAGTGGTGCAGCGCCGACCGGCTCGGGCACGGCGTCCGGATCATCGACGACATCAAGGTCGACGGTGGTGCGCCCGAGCTCGGGCGGCTGTCGTCGTACGTGCGGGACAAGCGGATCCCGCTGGAACTCTGCCCCCACTCGAATGTGCAGACCGGTGCCGCGAGCTCCATCGCGGAGCACCCGATCGGCCTGCTCACCGACCTGCGCTTCCGGGTCACCGTCAACACCGACAACCGCCTGATGAGCGACACCTCGATGACCAAGGAGATGAGCGCGCTGGTCGACGCCTTCGGCTACGGCGCCGCCGAACTCCAGTGGTTCACGGTCAACGCGATGAAGTCGGCCTTCCTGCACTTCGACGAGAGGCTGCGGATCATCAACGAGGTGATCAAGCCCGCGTACGCCGCGCATCTCTGATCCGCCGCTCGGCCTCGGCCGGGGAGACCGCCTCGCAGCCCTTGGCGACGGCATCCTCCACGACGCTGCGCTGACGCAGCATCAGGTGCAGGCCGCGACGGACCAGCACCAGGGGCGGCTTACGGCGCTCGGACAGGTCCCGGGTGAGACGGCGTACGAAGGTGAGCGGAGCGGGCTGGGTCACGCACAGCGCCAGCGCGAGCAGTCCGCGGTCACGACAGCCCGAGACGATCTCCTGGGCGAAGATCCCCTCGGCGATGAAGAGCGGTGCGCCGCCCAGGTCGACGCGGTGACTGCCGGTACGCCGGCTCTGCCCGATGTCGTACGACGGCAGCGCGGTCGATCCGCTCGCACAGAGTTCCTCGACGGCGGTGACGGCCGCCTCGACATCCCACGAGGCCGGGTCGTCCCAGTCGACGATCGGCGCGCCACCGGCGATCTCCACGCACGGCAGATCGGGCGCGTCACCGTCCTTGTAGAAGTCGTCGAGACGCACGACCGGGAGCCCGAGCCGCGCCGCCAGATGCGACTTCCCGGCGCCCGAAGGGCCGGCCAGGACGATGACGCGTGCGGACATTCAGTCGATGCGCTCGTGGATCAGAGGTGTCGGGGTGAAGCTCCCACCGATCTCGTATCCCCCGTCCAGGGACTCGAGCGCACGCTCGAAGCGGGTCGGCTCGTCGGTGTGCAGCGTGAGCAGTGGCTGGCCCTCGATCACCTGGTCGCCCGGCCGCGCGTGCCATTCGACGCCCGCACCCGCCTGGACGGCTTCGCCCTGCCGGGCCCGCCCGGCGCCCAGCCGCCACGAGGCCAGGCCGACGGCCATCGCATCGAGCCGACTCAGTACGCCGGACGCGGGCGCGGTCACGACGTGTCGTTCACGCGCCACCGGCAGGATCGCGTCGGGATCGCCGTCCTGGGCCGCGATCATCGCCTTCCAGGCGTCCATCGCGCGACCGGAGGCGAGAACCTCGGCCGGGTCGACGTCATCCCGGCCGGCGCCGGCCAGCATCTCACGAGCCAGCGCGACGGTCAGCTCCACGACGTCCGTGGGACCGCCGCCGGCCAACACCTCGATGGACTCGCGCACCTCGAGGGCATTGCCGGCGGTGAGGCCGAGCGGCGTGTCCATGTCGGTAAGCAAGGCAACCGTGTTGACGCCCGCGTCCTTGCCCAGCGCCACCATCGTGCCGGCCAGCTCGCGGGCCCGATCGAGGTCCTTCATGAAGGCCCCGGTGCCGACCTTGACGTCGAGCACGAGCGAGCCGGTACCCTCGGCGATCTTCTTGCTCATGATCGACGAGGCGATCAGCGGGATCGCCTCGACGGTGCCGGTGACATCGCGCAGCGCATAGAGCTTCTTGTCGGCCGGGGCCAGCCCCGAGCCGGCCGCGCAGATGACCGCGCCGATCTCCTCGAGCTGGGTGAACATCTCCTCGTTTGACAGCGCTGCGCGCCATCCGGGGATGGACTCGAGCTTGTCGAGCGTGCCGCCGGTGTGGCCGAGGCCGCGCCCGGAGAGCTGCGGTACGGCGACCCCGCAGGCAGCCACCAGCGGAGCCAGCGGGAGCGTGATCTTGTCGCCCACACCGCCGGTCGAGTGCTTGTCCGCGGTCGGCCGGGACAGCCCGGAGAAGTCCATCCGCTCGCCGCTGGCGATCATCGCCGCCGTCCAGCGCGCGATCTCCTCGCGGGACATGCCGTTGAGCAGCACCGCCATCGCCAGCGCGGACATCTGCTCGTCGGCCACGACACCACGCGTGTAGGCGTCGATCACCCAGTCGATCTGCGAGTCCGACAGGACGCGCTTGTCCCGCTTCGCCGTGATCACCTCGACGGCATCGTGTGCCTCGACCATCAGGCGCCCTTCACCGGCACGCGGTGGTTGCCGCGCAGTACGAAGGTGCCGCGGCTCTCCGGCGCCCCGTCGAGGGCCAGGTCGGGGAAGACCTCGAAGAGCATCGGCAGCGTCTCGCCCAGCTCCATGCGGGCCAGCGGCGCACCCAGGCAGAAGTGCACCCCCGCGCCGAAGGCGAGGTGCGGATTGGGGTCGCGGTCCAGGCGCAGCTCGTCGGGGGCCTCGAAGACCTCCGGGTCGCGATTGGCGGCACCCAGCAGGGCCGCGATCTTCTGACCCGGCTCGACGGTGATGCCCTCGACCTCGACCGGCTCGACGGCGGTGCGTTCGAAGAGCTGCAGCGGTGCGTCGTACCGGAGCATCTCCTCGACGACGAGTCCCCAGCCCTTGGGATCCTGCGGCGCCCGGGCGCGGCCGAAGTCCGGATAGGCCTCGAGGATCGCGGGCAGGCCGTTGCCGAAGGCGTTGACCGAGGCCTCGTGTCCCGCGTTGAGCAGCAGGATCACCGAGGCGACCACTTCGTCGTCGTTCAGCTCGGTGGCGGCCAGGTCGGAAATCAGGTCCTCCTCCGGCGCAGCGCGACGGGCGGCGACGATCTCGCGGGTCAGCGCGGAGAAGTCCACGGCCGCACGTACGGCGGCGTCCACGACCTCCTGCGAGGGCGAGGTCTCGTACATCTTCACGATCGCCTGCGACCAGTCGCGCAGCTCGCCGGCGTACGACGAGGGCACGCCGAGCAGCTCGCAGATGACCAGGACCGGCAGCGGCTCGGCGTACGCCTCGATCAGGTCGAAGCCGGACGGGTCCACCTCGCGGAGCAGCCCCGCCGCGATCTCCCGCACGCGGGGGCGGAGCCGCTCGATGTGGCCGCGGTTGAAGGAGGCCGCCACCGGCCGGCGCAGCCGGGTGTGCTCGGGCGGCTCGTTCTCCATCATCTGGTTGCGATGGAGCATGTTGAAGGGCTCGAGGTAGTCGGCCGGCGCCTTGTCCGTCCACAGCCGGCCGAGCTTCCGGTCGCGCTGGATCTGGAAGACGGCCGCGTGCGAGAAGCCGAGATACATCTGGGTCGGCTCGTGCCAGGCCACCGTGTGCTTCGCACGCTCGGCGGCGAAGGTCGGGTAGGGATCCGCGACGAAGTCGGGCGCGGTCAGGTCGATCGAGGTCTGCGGAAGCTCAGACATCCTGCTCCTTCATGTGTTCCAGGTCTTCAGGTCCGAAGGCGTCGGGCAACACCTCGGACATCGTTCGGGGGCCCTTCCGGGTCAGCAGCACCAGCTCGGCGCCGCCGTTCTCCCAGAGGAGCTGACGACAGCGGCCGCAGGGCATCAGCAGCTCACCCTTGCCGTCCACACAGGCGAAGCGGGTCAGCCGCCCACCGCCGGTGATGTGCAGCTGCGAGACCAGGCCGCACTCGGCGCACAGGGCGACGCCGTAGCCGGCATTCTCGACATTGCAGCCGGTCACGACGCGGCCGTCGTCGACCTCGGCGGCCGCGCCCACGGGGAAGTTCGAGTACGGCGCATAGGCGTGGGTCATGGCCTCCCGCGCCCGATCGACCAGCGCCTGCCAGTCCGCGGGGATCGAGGTCATCCCACACTGCCCTTCCGGTAGCGGAGTCCGTCGGCCGCCGGCATGCGTAGTCGTTGGCTGGCGAGCGAGAGCACCAGCAGGGTCGCGACGTACGGCGTCATGCCGGTGAACTCGCGCGGCACGGTGTGCGTGGTCAGGAACCACACGAGGAAGCCGACACCGAGCACGGCGATCACCGCACCCGAGCGGATCTGCGAGCGATAGAACTTCCAGGCGGCGTAGGCGAAGAGCCCGAGCGCGACCAGGAGCAGCAGCGAGTGCACGGCCGAGGGGCTGCGCAGCCGGAGTGCGTCGGTGTAGCCGAACATCAGCGAGGCGCCCGCCGTACCGACCGGCCGCCAGTTGCCGAAGATCATCGCGGCCAGGCCGATGTAGCCGCGGCCGCCGCTCTGGTTGGTGGTGAAGCCGCTGGAGGCGACCAGCGCCAGGAAGGCGCCGCCGATGCCGGCGAGGGCGCCGGAGACGATCACCGCGATGTACTTGTAGCGGTAGACGTTGACGCCGAGCGACTCGGCCGCCGCCGGGCTCTCACCGCAGGAGCGCAGCCGGAGACCGAAGGTCGTGTGCCACAGGATCCACGCGGTCAGCGCGACCAGCACGATGATGATGACCGTCAGCGCGGAGATGTTGGTGGTGAGCGCACCGAGGAAGCCGGCCACGTCCGAGATCAGGAACCAGTGGTGCCCGTTGATGTTGTTGAGTCCGTCGGAGACACCGGGGATCGTGATGCGCGGCAGCGAGTCCAGGCCCGTCAACTGGCGGGGACCGCCGTTCTCGTAGTTGGTGAAGAAGGCCTCGGCCAGGAAGATCGTGGCACCCAGCGAGATGATGTTGAGCGCGACGCCGGAGACGATGTGGTCGACGCCGAAGGTGATCGTGGCGAGGCCGTGCAGCACCCCTCCGAGCGCGCCCATCAGCGCGGCGCCGAGGATGCCGACCCAGGGGCCGTACCAGTAGGTGAAGTACGCCGCTCCCCACGTGCCGAGCAGGATCTGGCCCTCGAGGCCGATGTTGACCACACCGGCCCGCTCGGACCAGACACCGCCGAGACCGGCCAGCAGGATCGGGCAGGCGGACAGGATCGCCGCACGCAGCGTGTTGGTCGAGGTGATGTCGTCGGCATTGGTGATCACCCGTACCAGCGAGACGACCGCCAGCGCGAACAGGATCACGACCCACGAGCCGCGCCCACCGAGAAGCTTCTGGACCCGGCTGGGCTGGTCCTGCTTGCGGGACTTCGGAGCCGTCGTCGTCGTACTCATGCCGCCACCTCCGCGGTCGCAGGGGCGGTGGTTCGGGCGACTGCGCGCTGTTCGACACGCACGCGATAGCGCCGGACCAGTTCGTAGGCGACGACGACCGCCAGGACGGCGACGCCCTGGGTGATCTGGACGATGCTCTGCGAGATGTCCGTGGTCAGCGTCAGCGCATTGGACTGCGCGTTGAGGAAGGCGAAGAGGACCGCGCCGAAGACCATGCCCAGCGGCTGGTTGCGACCGAGCAGGGCGACCGCGATGCCGGTGAAGCCCAGGCCCGCCTGGAAGGTGGTGCCGTAGCTGTAGGCATTGCCGAAATAGGCCGGCATCCAGATCAGGCCGGCGACGCCACCCGAGAGCAGCATCGAGACCAGGATCATCTTCTTCGCGTTGATGCCGCTAGCGGTGGCCGCCGTCGCCGAGGCGCCGGTGGCGCGCAGGTCGAAGCCGAAACGGGTGCGGTTGAGCAGCACCCAGAAGCCGATCGCGACCAGGACGGCGAGCAGGTCCAGCGCCCACACCTGACCGTCGGAGCCCTTGAAGGGCGTCCATCCGGTGATCTGGCTGGAGCCGGGGAGATTGTGGGTACGCACCTGGTTGCCACCGTGTACGCCGTACCGGTCGAGCAGGTAGCCGATCAGGATCCCGCCGATGGCGTTCAGCATGATCGTGCTGATCACCTCGCTGACCCCGCGGGTGACCCGGAGCAGGCCGGCGATGCCGGCCCAGAGGCCGCCGACGACGACCGCCACCACGAGCGAGGCGAGCACGTTGAGCGGGCCGGGCAGCAGCGCGGCGCCGGCGAAGAGGGCGGCGAAGTACGAGGCCATGCCGTACTGACCCTCGACACCGATGTTGAAGAGATTCATCCGGAAGCCGATCGCCGCCGCGACCGCCGCCAGATAGATCATCGCCGTCTGGTTGGTGATGTCGACGATGATCCGGTTCTCGGGCCGGCGGAAGATGATCGACCAGAAGTCACCGACGCCCGAGTCGCTGCCCGAGGCCATGATGACGATGCTGGTGACCGCCATCGCGATGGCCACCGCGACCAGCGGCGCCAGCAGGCCGAAGCCGATCCTGCGCAGGAGGCTCATGCGTCCTGACCTCCCGTCATCGCGGTGCCGAGTTGCTGGGGGGTGACCGTCGACGGATCGAAGCGGCCGACCATGCGGCCACGCAGGATCACGTCGATCGTGTCGGAGAGGCCGATGAGCTCATCGAGGTCCGCGGAGATCAACAGCACCGCCAGGCCGTCGTGGCGGGCGCGCTTGATGTGCCCCCAGATCTGGGCCTGCGCGCCGACATCGACGCCGCGGGTGGGGTGGGAGGCGATCAGCAGCACCGGATCGCCGCTCATCTCGCGGCCGACGATCAGCTTCTGCTGGTTCCCTCCGGAGAGGGCACGGGCGACCGTGTCGATTCCCGGCGTACGGACGTCGTACTCGTCGACGATGCGCTGCGTGTCGCGGCGGGCGCCGCCACGATTGATCCACGGGCCCTTCGCGCTCGGTGGCCGGGTCTGGTGACCGAGGATGCGGTTCTCCCAGAGCGGCGAGTCGAGCAGCAGGCCGTGGCGGTGCCGGTCCTCAGGGATGTAGCCGATGCCGGCCTCGCGCAGCGCGCGCGTGCCCCAGGTGGTGACGTCCTTGCCGCCCAGGGTGATCCGACCCGAGGAGGGCTTGCGCATGCCGATGATCGCCTCGACGAGCTCGGTCTGGCCGTTGCCCTCGACACCGGCGATGCCGAGCACCTCACCGCGATGGATCTCGAGGTCGATGTCGGCGAGGAGCTCCCGGCCGGTCTCGTCGTGCAGGCTGACCGATTCGAGGGCCAACTCGACCACCTCGGTCACCGTCGACTCGGCGGTCTCGGGCGAGGGCAGCTCGGAGCCGACCATGAGTTCGGCGAGCTGCAGCCTGGTGGCGGTCTTGGGGTCCGCCTCCCCCACCGTCGTGCCGCGGCGCATCACGGTGATGTCGTCGGCGATCGCCAGGACCTCGTCGAGCTTGTGGGAGATGAAGAGGACGGAGCGCCCGTGCTGCTTGAGGACGCGCAGGTTCTCGAAGAGCGCGTTCACCTCGTGCGGGACGAGCACCGCGGTGGGCTCGTCGAGGATGATCACGGTGGCGCCGCGGTAGAGCACCTTGAGGATCTCGAGGCGCTGACGGTCGGCGACGCCGAGGGACTCGACCAGGCTGTCGGGGTCGAGCCCGAAGCCGAACTGCTCGGAGATCTCGACGAAGCGGGCCCGCGCCCTGGCGCCGATGCCGTGCAGCTTCTCCGCTCCGAGCACGCTGTTCTCGAGGGCGGTCAGGTTGTCGGCCAGCATGAAGTGCTGGAAGACCATGCCGATCCCGTCGGCGATCGCGTCGCTCGGGGACTTGAAGCTGCGGTTCTCACCGCTGACGAAGATCGTGCCCTCGTCGGGCTTCTGGACGCCGTACAGGATCTTCATCAGGGTGGACTTGCCGGCGCCGTTCTCACCGATCAGCGCATGCACGGTGCCCGGACGAATGGTGACGTTGACGTCGTGGTTGGCGATGACACCCGGGAAGCTCTTGCCGATGTCGCGCAACTCGATCAGCGGCGCCGATTCCGTGGCTACAGCCGTCACGATTTCCTCCACAACTCCTGGTCCGGGTGTGACCCACCCCGTTCCCACCTTGGGGACCATTTGACACCACGGACCCGGGAGCTGACGCTCCCGGGCCCGTAGTTTTCTTCAGCGTGTTGCCAGACCCTCGGTCACGGCTTGGACGGGACCTTGATCTCGCCCGACTTGATCTTCGCGGCGTACTCGTCGATCTTCGACTTGATGCTGTCGACGAAGCCACCCGAGGTGGAGTAGCCGACGCCGTCGTTCTTCAGGTCGTAGGTGACGTAGCTGGTCAGCGGCGTCCCCTCCTTGATCGACTTGATGAAGTCGTACGACGCCACGTCGACGCGCTTGAGCGCCGAGGTGAGGATGTGCGGCTGCTGCGCGGGGGTCGCGGTGAGGTACTGGTCGGAGTCCACACCGATGGCCCACTTGCCCTTGCCCGCGTCGACGGCGGCGTCGAAGACACCGGCGCCCGAGGCACCCGAGGCGTGGTAGACCACGTCGGCGCCCTTGTCGAACTCACCGGCGGCGGCGGTCTTGCCACCGGCCGGGTCGCCGAAGCCGCTGAGGTTGGTCTCCTGGATGTAGGCGATGTCGACCTTGATGCCCGGCTTCGCAGCCTTGGCACCGGCGGTGTAGCCGGCTTCGAAGGCCTTGATCAGGTCGTTGTGGACGCCACCGACGAAGCCGATCTGGTTGGTCTTCGTGGTGAGCGCGGCCGCGACGCCGACCAGGTACGAGGACTCGTTGGCGGCGAAGGTCAGGTACGCGACATTGGCGTTCGCCTTGGCCGGGGTCGGGTCGAAGCCGTCGACGACCGCGAAGTGAACCTTCGGGTAGTCGGGGGCGACCGCGTCGACCGCGTTGCTGTAGGCGAAGCCGACACCGATGATGCCGGTGGCACCCGCGTCGGCCATCGAGCGGAGGCGGTCCTCGCGAGCCGACTCGGCCTCGTTGTCCTGGGCCTCGCCCTCGAGGCACGAGCCGTCGAAGTCCTTCATGGCCTTCACGAGACCCTCGTAGGAGGAGTCGTTGAAGGAGTGGTCACCACGGCCGCCCACGTCGTACGCGAGGCCGATCTTGGGACCGCTGCCCTTGGCCGTCTTGCAGACGTCCGTGCTGGCATTGCCCGCGGTCTTGTTGGAATCCTTGTGGGAGTTGCCACAGCCGGTCAGCGTCAACGAAGTGACGACAGCAGCGGTGGCGAGCATGGTCACTCGGCGCAAGATGTCTCCTCAATTCACATCGGCACCGAACAGCCTTCGGCGCAGTCGCCACACCCTAACCTCAGTTCCGGGCACTGGACACCACTCCGGGCGGACTTTGCCGGTTCGTTATCGGGCGGAGACCTTGGCGCCCTGGAGACCCTCGACCGCGGCGGCCGCGAGCAGTCGCGCACCCAGCGTCACGGCGCGCTCGTCGATCCGCAGATCGCCCCGGTGGAGGTCGTAGGTCGGGCCGCCCGGCGTACGGGTACCGAGGCGCGCCATCGCGCCGGGGATCTCGTCGAGATACCAGGCGAAGTCCTCGCCGCCGAGACTCTGGGTCGTCAGGATCCGGCGCAGGGCGCCGCCCGACCCCTCGACCGCGGCGTCGAGCAGGCCGAGGCTCTCCGCCTCGTTCACGACCGGGGGCACCCCCCGGACGTAGTCGATCGTGGCGCGCACCCCGTACGGCGCGACGACCTGGCCGATCGCCTCGACGACGACCTTCTCCGCCTCCGCCCAGACGACCGGGTCGAGCATCCGCACGGTGCCCAGCGCGTGGCCGGTCGCCGGGATGACATTGGCCGCGGAGCCTGCCTGGATGCTGCCCCAGACCAGGCTCACGCCGGCGCGCGGGTCGAAGGAGCGGGAGAGCACCGCCGGCAGCTCGCCGACCAGCTTGGCCAGCGCGAAGGTCAGGTCGTGGGTCAGGTGCGGGCGCGAGGTGTGCCCGCCGTCGCCCTCCAGGTCGACCCGGAGGAAGTCCGCGGCACCGGTCAGCGGGCCTTCGCGCAGGCCCACCTCCCCCACGTCGATCGCCGGGTCGCAGTGCACCGCGAGGATCCGCTCGACATCGGCGACGACACCGGACTCGACCACGCTGAGCGCACCACCCGGCATCACCTCCTCGGCCGGCTGGAAGATCAGCCGCACCCGGCCGGGCAGCTCCGGCAGCGCAGCGATCGCCAGACCGGCTCCCAACACCGCCGTGGTGTGAACGTCGTGTCCGCAGGCGTGGGCCATCCCGGTGATCTTGCTGGCCCACGGGTCGGTCGTGAGGTCATCGATCGGCAGCGCATCGAGATCGGCCCGGAGCGCGATCACCGGGCCCGTCGTACCGATCTCGGCGACCAGACCGCCGCGTGGCAGCGGCTTCGCCTCGACCCCGGCGGCCGCCAGGCGTTCGGCGACCTTGGCGCAGGTCTGTCGTTCCTGCCAGGAGAGTTCCGGGTTGGCGTGCAGATCGCGCCGGAAGGCGATCAGCTCCTCCGCCAGCCCGTCGATCGTCGCGTGTACCGCGGCGGCGAGCTCGGAGGAATCAGACACAACCAGTGATGTTACCGACCGGCGAACCTGCTGATCCGATGCGCACGGGCGGAGGCGCGTGGTTACCGCTCAAGACGGCAGCGACGACGTCGGGCGGCGGAAAGGAGCGGGGCGGGGCGGGCACAAGGATCCCCCGGGGCAGGCTGGGGCACAGTCAGCGTGCGCGGGAGATCAAATCAGTTCAGGTCGATCGTCTGGCCTTGGCAGGTCAGGAACTTCATGCCGTGGGGGCTTTCCCAGAGGAAGACTCCGGGGAAGAGCTGGGTGTAGTTCCAGCCGGTGAAGGTCTGCGCCC
>JASLCW010000262.1 GCA_030151765.1 Marmoricola sp. | reverse complement strand
GTCTCAACAACCGCGACGCGGCCAAGGAGCTCTTCATCTCGGAGAACACCGTGAAGAACCACGTGCGCAACATCCTCGAGAAGCTGCAGCTGCACTCCCGAGTCGAGATGGTCCTGTACGCCGTCAAGGAGAATCTCCTCGACATGTCGTGACGCGAGAGCACGCACTCTCGCGCCACGATCGTGGCTGTCGGTGACCTCTCGTAAGGTCTCCGCGTGGACTCGTTGAGTGTCGGGCAGGCGCGCCGGATCGCGCTGGTGGCGCAGGGCTTCCGTGACCCGCGGCACAGCCGTCCGACGATGCGCACCTTCGATCGCACGCTGGCACGCACCGGCGTCCTGCAGGTGGACTCGGTCAACGTGCTGCAGCGGGCGCACTACATGCCGCTCTTCTCCCGCATGGGTGCGTACGACGTCGACCTGTTGACCCGTGCTGTCGAGGGCCGGCCACGACGGCTGGTCGAGTACTGGGCGCATGTGCAGGCCCTGATGCCCGTCGAACTCTGGCCGATGATGCGTCACCGCATGGAGCACTACCGGCGTCAGCGCGGCAAGTGGGGATCGGAGGGCGTGACCGAGGAGCTGATGGCCTCCCTGCTGGCCGAGATCGCCGAGCGGGGTGCCAGCACCGCCCGCGAGCTCGACGACGGACTGCCTCGCAAGAAGGACCACTGGGGCTGGAACTGGTCGACCACCCGCCGCGCGCTGGACGCGATGTTCTCGGCCGGCGAGGTCGCGATCGCCCGGCGCAACAGCCAGTTCGAGTGCGTCTACGACCTGCCGGAGCGGGTCCTCCCGGCGGCGGTCGTCGACGCGCCCACGCCGGCACCCGACGAAGCGGCACGGGAGCTGATCCGCCGGGCCGCCCGCTCGCACGGCGTCGGCACCGAGCAGTGCCTGCGGGACTACTACCGGATGGGGGTCGACGAGGCGCGGCAGGCGATCCGCGAGTTGGTCGAGGCGGGAGAGCTGCTCCGCACGCGGATCGACGGTTGGAAGCGGCCCGCCTATCTGCACCGGGACGCGGCGACCGCCATCCCGCGCCGCGTCACCGCGCGCGCCGTGCTCAGCCCCTTCGATCCGCTGGTCTGGGAGCGGGAGCGGGCGCTGCGCATCTTCGACTTCGACTACCGCATCGAGATCTACGTGCCGGCCGACAAGAGGGTGCACGGCTACTACGTCCTGCCCTTCCTGCTGGGGGACCGGATCGTGGCCCGGGTGGACCTCAAGGCGGACCGCAAGCGCGGGGTTCTCGTCGTACCAGCGGCGCACGTGGAGCCCGGTGCGCCGGCCGACACGGCCGCCGAACTGGCGGCCGAACTGACCGCTCTCGCCGGGTGGCTCGGGCTCGGCGGTGTCGAGGTGCAGCCGCGCGGTGACCTGGCCGCGGCTCTCGCTGCGGAGGCGAAGGCAGCCGTCTGCCCGGCTCCCCACTAGGATTGTCGCGCCCGCGCCTGCGGGCACCATGCTGTTCCACTACCGGGGAGTCTCCTGTGTCCGTCATCGACAAGGTCCTGCGCATCGGCGAGGGCAAGATCCTGCGCCGTCTCGAAGCGGTCGCCAAGGCGGTCAACGCGATCGAGGACGAGTTCACGGCGATGTCCGACGACGAGCTGCGCGGCATGACCGCCGAGTTCCGGGAGCGTCTCGACAAGGGCGAGAGCCTCGACGACCTGATGCCCGAGGCCTTCGCCACCGTGCGCGAGGCGGCTCGGCGGGTGCTCGGCCAGCGCCACTTCGACGTCCAGATCATGGGCGGCGCGGCCCTCCACCTCGGCAACATCGCCGAGATGAAGACCGGTGAGGGCAAGACCCTGGTCTCCACCCTGCCCGCCTATCTCAATGCGCTCACCGGCAAGGGCGTCCACGTGGTCACGGTCAACGACTACCTGGCCAAGTACCAGTCCGAGTGGATGGGCCGCGTCCACCACTTCCTCGGCCTGAGCGTCGGCGTCATCCTCCCCGACATGACTCCCGAGGAGCGCCGCGTCGCCTACAACTGCGACATCACCTACGCCACCAACAACGAGCTCGGCTTCGACTATCTGCGCGACAACATGGCCACCTCGATCGAGGAGTGCGTGCAGCGCGGCCACAACTTCGCCTGTGTCGACGAGGTCGACTCGATCCTGATCGACGAGGCCCGTACGCCGCTGATCATCTCGGGCCCGACCGAGGACGACGTGAAGTGGTACGCCGAGTTCGCGAAGGTCGCCAAGCGACTCACCAAGGACACCGACTACGAGGTCGACGAGAAGAAGCGCACCGTCTCGATCCTGGAGCCCGGCATCACCAAGGTCGAGGACTATCTCGGCATCGACAACCTCTACGAGTCGGCCAACACCCCGCTGATCTCCTTCCTCAACAACTCGATCAAGGCCAAGGAGCTCTTCCACAACGACAAGGAGTACGTCGTCATCGAGGGCGAGGTCCTCATCGTCGACGAGCACACCGGCCGCATCCTGTCCGGGCGTCGCTACAACGACGGCCTGCACCAGGCGATCGAGGCCAAGGAGAGCGTCCAGGTCCGTGAGGAGTACCAGACCCTCGCCACGATCACGCTGCAGAACTACTTCCGCCTCTACGAGCGCCTCTCGGGCATGACCGGTACGGCGATGACCGAGGCCAGCGAATTCGACAAGATCTACAAGCTCGGCGTCGTACCGATCCCGACCAACAAGCCGATGGCTCGCGTCGACCAGCCGGATCTCGTCTACCGGACCGAGGAGGCGAAGTTCAACGCCGTCGCCGACGACCTCGTCGAGCGGCACCGCACCGGTCAGCCGGTCCTGGTCGGCACCACCTCGGTCGAGAAGTCCGAGCTGCTCTCCGGCTTGCTCCGCCAACGCGGTGTCCCGCACACCGTCCTGAACGCGAAGCAGCACGCCGACGAGGCCAAGGTCGTCGCGCTCGCCGGGCACAAGGGCGCGGTCACCGTCGCCACCAACATGGCCGGCCGAGGCACCGACATCATGCTCGGCGGCTCGGTCGAGTTCCTGGCCGACCAGGACCTGCGCAAGCGCGGCCTCGACCCGGTCGACAATGCCGACGAGTACGAAGCCGCCTGGGCCTCCACGGTCGAGAAGGTCACCGAGCAGGTCAAGGCCGAGCACGACGAGGTCAAGGAGCTCGGCGGTCTCTACGTCCTCGGCACCGAGCGCCACGAGTCCCGCCGCATCGACAACCAGCTGCGCGGTCGTTCCGGCCGTCAGG
>JASLCW010000255.1 GCA_030151765.1 Marmoricola sp. | reverse complement strand
CCGCCATCGTCGGTGCCTACAAGGGGCTCAAGGCCGGTGGCGGCCAGGTAGCCGAAGAGACCGGCCTTCACCATCGAGATGTAGAGGTCGGGAAGGGTCGCGAGCGCGGTGAACGAGGAGAGGAAGGCGCCGGCGGAACCGCCCTGCACCATCACCGTGAAGAAGTAGCCGCCGCCGATGCCGGCCGCGATCACCAGGCCGTTGATCATCACCGAGACGAAGAGAGTGGCCAGCACCCGCGGTACGACGAGGCGCGCGATCGGATCGATCCCGAGCACCTCCATCGCATCGATCTCCTCGCGGATCTTGCGCGCGCCCATGTCCGAACAGATCGCCGAGCCGGCGGCGCCGGCGATGATCAGCGCGGCCGCGATCGGCGCCGCCTCGCGGACGACCGCGAGGACCGCGGTGGCACCGGCGAAGGACTGGGCGCCGAGCTGGCCGGTCAGGTTGCCGACCTGGAGCGAGATGACCGCGCCGAAGGGGATCGAGACCAGGATCGTCGGCATCAGCGTGACGCTGGTGATGAACCAGGCCTGCTCGATGAACTCGCGGCCCTGGAAGCGGGTCGTGAAGAGCGCTTTGGTGACATCGACAACCATCGCCGCCACTTCACCGGGCCCGCGGACCACCGTGGCAGCACTGATCGCCAAGCCACCCACCTCCCTCGAGCTCCTGCGTCCCCCGTTGGCGGACAATCTAGAACGTGTTCTCGTTGACGGCAACCATCACACGCGATCTGGACGGTCTATCACGGGCGTCCGGACTTTGAGCTTCAAACGAGGGGGTTCACTCGGAGGTCACGCGGACTTTCACCCGCGTTGGGGGGTCGCAGGTCAGTGGTGGCGCAGCCGCGAGAGCAGACTGCGATGTTCGGTGATCACGGACGGCGTGTCGGCGACCGCTTCCGGCTGCGCGGGCCGCTCCTTGCGGGAGGGCCGCGTCTGGGTCCACGGATCGGCGACCGGGCGGATGATCTCCCGCTCGCCGAGCTGGGTCTCGGTGACCTCGACCAGTTCGGCGAGCCAGTCCTCGACCTCGGTGATCTCGTAGCCCTCCCGGAAACCCGCCGTGTGCAGGACGTGCGCCTCGATCACCCCGTCGATGCGGCCGGTCTCGACATAGGCAGTGCGCAGCGCCTCGACCAGCGCGTCCACCTCGGCCCGCTGGTAGCCCACGTCGAAACGGGCCTGCACGAAGCGCTCCCGGCCGAGCACCCGCTCGACCTCGTCCGGTTCATCGTCGTCGAAATCGTCCCAGTCGTCCCGGGGATCGTCACTCATGGGGCCGACACTCGGGCCACAGCCTGAGATGCCGCTGGGAATGAGCTTCACGCCACCGAAAGCCACAGGCTGAGCGTGGTCCGGTGCGTGCGCCGGCAAGGCCGAGGAGCGCAGGCGTGCTCAGAGCGAAGCGCACGTCAAGCGACGAGAACGCCGCCGGCGTGCGTGTCCGGGCCGCGCTCAGCGCGTCGCCTCCAGCATCTGGCGCAATTCCTTCTTGAGGTCGGAGATCTCGTCGCGGAGGCGGGCGGCGACCTCGAACTGCAGTTCGGCGGCCGCGACGTGCATCTGCTCGGTGAGCTGCTGGACCAGTTCGGCGAGGTCGCTCGAGGGCAGGCCCGCGGTGTCGGGGAGATCGTCGTGCAGCCTGGAGAGCGCGGGCACGGGCTGCTTGCCCGGCTTGACCCCGCCCGCGCGGCCCTTCTGGCCGACATCGGCCCAGGTCTGCAGCAGCGCCTGGGTGGTCTCGTCCTCGCGGGCCAGCATCTCGGTGATGTCGGCGATCTTCTTGCGCAAGGGCTGCGGGTCGATGCCGTGCTCGGTGTTGTAGGCCACCTGCTTGGCCCGGCGCCGATTGGTCTCGTCGATCGCCGACTCCATGCTGGGGGTAATCTTGTCGGCGTACATCACGACCTGGCCGGAGACATTGCGGGCGGCACGGCCGATCGTCTGGATCAGCGACTTGTCCGAGCGCAGGAAGCCCTCCTTGTCGGCGTCCAGGATCGCCACCAGGGAGACCTCGGGGAGGTCGAGACCCTCACGGAGCAGGTTGATGCCGATGAGGACGTCGTACTCCCCCAGCCGGAGGTCGCGGAGCAGCTCGATCCGCTTGAGGGTGTCCACCTCGGAGTGCAGATAGCGACAGCGGATGCCGTGCTCGAGGAGATAGTCGGTGAGGTCCTCGGACATCTTCTTGGTCAGCGTGGTGACGAGGACGCGCTCGTTGCGCTCGACCCGGCCGTTGATCTCGCCGATCAGGTCGTCGATCTGGCCCTTGGTGGGCTTGACGATCACCTCGGGATCGATCAGCCCGGTCGGACGGATGATCTGCTCGACGACATTGCCCTCGCCGCCCACCTTGGCGAGCTCATAGTCGCCCGGGGTGGCCGACAGGTACAGGGTCTGGCCGATGCGCTCGAGGAATTCCTCCCACTTCAGCGGGCGATTGTCCATCGCGCTGGGCAGCCGAAAGCCGAAGTCGACCAGATTGCGCTTGCGGGACATGTCGCCCTCGTACATGCCACCGACCTGGGGGACGGCGACGTGCGATTCGTCGATGACGAGCACGAAGTCCTCGGGGAAGTAGTCGAGCAGGCAGTTGGGCGCACTCCCCCGCTCCCGGCCGTCGATGTGCATGGAGTAGTTCTCGATGCCCGAGCAGGAGCCGACCTGGCGCATCATCTCCACGTCGTACGACGTGCGCATCCGCAGTCGCTGCGCCTCCAGCAGCTTGCCCTGGCGTTCGAAGAGGGAGACCTGCTCCTCCAGCTCGGCCTCGATGCCGCCGATGGCACGCTCCATGCGCTCCGGTCCGGCGACATAGTGGGTCGCCGGGAAGACGTGCAGCTCCTGGTCGTCGCTGAGCACCTCGCCGGTGATCGGGTGCAGCGTCATCAGCCGCTCGATCTCGTCGCCGAAGAACTCCACCCGGACCGCCAGCTCCTCGTAGACCGGGAAGATCTCGAGGGTGTCGCCACGCACCCGGAAAGTGCCGCGGGTGAAGGCCAGGTCGTTGCGGTTGTACTGGATCTCGACCAGCCGGCGCAGCACGCTGTCCCGGTCGTGCTCCTCGCCGACGCGCAGCCGCAGCATGCGGTCGACGTACTCCTGAGGGGTGCCGAGGCCGTAGATGCAGGAGACCGTGGAGACCACGATCACGTCGCGACGGGTCAGCAGCGAATTGGTCGCCGAGTGCCGCAGCCGCTCCACCTCCTCGTTGATCGAGGAGTCCTTCTCGATGTAGGTGTCCGTCTGCGGGACGTAGGCCTCGGGCTGGTAGTAGTCGTAGTAGGAGACGAAGTACTCGACGGCATTCTTGGGGACGAGCTGGCGCAGCTCGTTGGCGAACTGCGCGGCGAGTGTCTTGTTGGGCTGCAACACCAGCAGCGGGCGCTGCAGCTTCTCCGCCACCCAGGCGACGGTGGCGGTCTTGCCGGTGCCGGTGGCACCCAGCAGGACCACGTCCTGCTCACCGCCGTCGATCCGCCGGGCGATCTCCTTGATCGCGGCCGGCTGGTCGCCCGAAGGCTCGTATTCGGAGATCACCTCGAAGGGGGCCACCCGGCGCTCAAGATCCGTCACTGGTCGCATGCGAACCAGCCTAGGAGGCGGCACCGACAAGATCTCGGTCGAGACCGGACCCCGTGGCCGATACGGTTGACCCCGTGAAGCTCCTGACGCTGCTGCGCCGCACCGTGCTGGCGATCTTCGGCGTCCAGATCCTCCTCGCCGCGATCCTCACGCTGGTCGACTCCTACCGGCGCCGGAACAAGAAGCCGAAGCCCTTCCCGACCGTCGAGCCGCTCACCATCCCGATCGGCTCCGGCGAGGTCACCATCTACACCAGCGGCACCGAGCTCTACGCCGACATGCTCGCCGCCATCCGCGGCGCCCGCCGGCAGGTGCTGCTCGAGACCTACATCTGGAAGGGCGACGCCCTCGGCGAGGAGTTCAAGAGCGCGCTGATCGAGGCCGCCGACCGGGGCGTCGACGTCCACGTCATCTACGACGCCTTCGCCAATCTCGTCGTCTCCCCCCGGTTCAAGCGCTTCCCGCCGCCGATGCGGGTGCTCGCCTATCCGGTCTACGCGGCCGGCTGGCGCTTCTTCGACCTCAGCCGCTACGGCCGCGATCACCGCAAGATCATGGTGGTCGACGACGAGGTCGCCTTCGTGGGCGGCTACAACATCGGCTCGGCGTACGCGACGGAGTGGCGCGACACCCACGCTCGCATCACCGGTCCCGCCGTCGCCGATCTCAAGCGCGCCTTCGCGGACTTCTGGAATCTCAATCGCACGAAGCGCTTCCAGATGCCCCGCAATCGCATGCAGCCCCTGCTCACCGACACCGGCCGCGGCTGGGAGCCGCAGATCCGGATCCACCGCAATGTGCCGCGCCAGTGGATGTTCCCGATCCGCGCGATGTACCTCGAGGCGATCGCCAAGGCGGAGCGCAATGTCTGGCTCACCCACGCCTATTTCATCCCGGACGAGAACTTCGTCGACGCCCTCACCGAGGCGGCCGAGCGCGGCGTCGACGTACGGCTGCTGCTGCCGGCCAAGTCCAACCACATCGTCGCCGACTGGATCTCCCGCGGTTACTACATGCGGATGCTCGAGTCGGGCATCCGGATCCTGCGCTTCCGCGACGCGATGGTGCACGCGAAGACCGCCACCATCGACGGCTCCTGGTCCACCATCGGTACGGCGAATGTCGACCGGCTGAGCATGAGCGGCAACTACGAGATCAACGTCGAGGTGATCGACCCCGCCTTCGCGGCCGCGATGGAGAAGATCTTCGCCAGCGACGAGTCCAATTGCGACGAGATGCACCTCGCCGAGTGGCGCCAGCGGGATCTCTACCGCAAGTTCACCGAGGGCTTCCTGAATCCCCTCCGCCACCTGTTGTGAGCACGGCCACCATGACGTCCTCACAGGGATTCGATACCATCGGTATCTAACTGCTTCGAGGCTGCAGGAGGCCCGATGTCCACTCGCCGGTTCGCCGACGTCAACGGTGCGTCCGTGCTCGTCACGGGTGCCGCCAGCGGGATCGGGCGCGCGCTCGCCCGTCAGCTCGGCGAGGCGGGGGCGGTGCTCTTCCTGACCGATGTGAACGAGGAGGCGCTGGTCGCCACGGTCGCCTCGATCACCGCACTGGGCGGCAATGTCGCCTACGCCTCTCCCGTCGACGTCTCCGACTACGACGCCGTACGCGCAATGGCGGCCGAGATCACCGGGGCCCACGGCGCGATGGACATCCTGATGAATGTGGCCGGCATCGCCTCGTGGGGCACCATCACGGCGATGTCCAACCCGACCTGGCGACGCCTCGTCGACGTCAACCTCATGGGCCCGATCCACGTGCTCGAGGAATTCGTGCCGCCGATGATCGAGGCGGGACGCGGCGGCCACGTCGTCAATGTCTCGTCGGCCGCCGGCATCATCGGAATGCCCTGGCACGCGGCGTACAGCGCCACCAAGTTCGGCCTGCGCGGCGTCTCCGAGGTACTCCGCTTCGACCTCGCCCGGCACCGGATCGGGGTCAGCTTGGTCTGCCCCGGCGGCGTGGACACCGGACTCACCGAGACCGTCCAGATCGCCGGCGTCGACCACGCCAGCCCCGCCTTCATCAAGGCCCGGAAGCGCTTCCAGAG
>JASLCW010000235.1 GCA_030151765.1 Marmoricola sp. | reverse complement strand
ACGAGCTGGCTGCCGACCGTGAAGCACGGATCGAGGCTGGTCATCGGATCCTGGAAGATCATCGCGATCTCACGACCGCGAATCCGCCGCAGCGCCGACTCGGGCGCGTCGGTCACCCGGGTACCGAGAACATCCACCGACCCGGCCGTGACCCGCAGTCCCTCGGGCAACAGCCCGAGGCAGGCCAGCGAGGTCACGCTCTTCCCGGAGCCGCTCTCACCCACGACCGCAACGGCCTCCCCCGCACGCACCTCGAGGCTGACATCGCTGATCACGGGGACGGGTTTCCGGCCGCGGGTGGCGACAGTCAGGTGATCTAGTGCCAGAACTACATCGGTCACCGCGAGCCACCTTCCTTCGGGTCGGTCAGGTCACGAAGCAGGTCACCGACCGCATTGAAGGTTGTCACCGTAACGGCCAGGAAGGCTCCCGCGACCACGATCGGCCACGGGCTCGCCGACAGGTACAGACGGCCGTCGGCAAGGATCGACCCGAGGGACGGCGTCGGGGGCTGAGTGCCGAGGCCGAGGAAGGAGAGGCCAGCCTCTGCGGCCACCGAGGTCGACACGAAGAAGGTCGACATCACCAGCGTGACCGGCATCAGGGCCGGCAGGAAATGCCGTACGGCGATCCTCGACCGGCTCACGCCGAGAACGAGCGCAGCGCTCACGAACTCGCGTTCACGCAGGGTCATCACTTCGCCTCGGACCATCCGGGCGAAGCCGGCCCAACTCGTCAGCGCCAGTGCCAGCACGACCGTCATGAGACCCGGCCCCATCGCGCCGGTGAGCACGATGGCCAGCAGGATCGCCGGGAAGGCCCAGGTGACATCGACGAGCACGGTGGCGCCCAGATCGACGGCCTTGCCGAAGAATCCGGCGGCGATCCCGAAGCTGAGCCCGATGAGCAACGACACCACGGAGACCCCGACGCCGACCAGGAGCGAGACTCCGAGGCCAGCCATACATCGCGCCAGCAGGTCGCGGCCGAGGTTGTCGGTGCCGAGCAGATGACCCTTCGACAGCGGTGAACGGAAGGCATCGCCGAGACTCTGCTCGCTGTACAGATGGTGGAGCGAAGGTACGACGAGCATCACGAGCCCCGCGATGCCGGCGAGGAGCACCACTGCCGTCGACACGACGACCACAGCCCGAGACCGCGTCTGCCGCGTGGACGCGTCGTCGGCGTCCGGCTCGATGCTGGTGGCCAAAACACTCTCAGTCATCGGCTCGCTCCCTCCTTACGAATCCGTGGATCGACCCACGCCAGCAGTAGATCGCCGATCGTGCTCGCCAGGACGACGACCGCGGCGAGCAGCAGTGCCAGCGCTTGGGTGACGGCATAGTCGCGCTGCAGGATGCTGTGCACCAGTTGGTAGCCGAGTCCGGGCCAGCGGAAGATCACCTCGACGATGAGCGCGTAGCCGAGCAGCGTCCGCACCTGTACGGCACCCAACGAGACCACCGCGGTGAGCGAGTTGCGCAGGATGTGTCGCCAATCGATCCGGCTGCGACGCACACCGCGGGCGTGCAGGGTGCGCACGTAGTCGGCGCGGCGGTTCTCCAGGAAGGCGACTCGCGTGACCCTGATGGTCAGGCCGAGCGGTTCGGCAGCAAGTACGACCGCTGGCAGGATCAGCTCACGTACGCCGCCCGAACCCGAGACGGGCAGCCAGTTCAGCTGTACGCCGACTACCAGGATCAGCAACAGCGCCAGCACGAAATCGGGAATCGACAGGGTCAAGTTCGCCAGCCCGCGAATCAGGGCGTCGACCCACCGACCCTTGCGGATTGCTGCCAGCGCACCGAGCGGAATGCCGATGCCGAACGCAATCAAGAAAGAAGCCAGCGCCAGGATCACCGTGTAGCCGGCCGAGTGGGCGATGATGCTGCCGACCGACACGCGCTCGACCGGGGACATCCCGAGGCTCCCGGTCAGGATCCCGTGCAGGTAGTGCCAGTACTGCACCAGGACGGGATCGTCGAGGCCGAGCTGCTGGCGATAGGCGGCGATCACTTCGGGGGGCGTCGTGATCGGATTCAGCACACTAGTGGCGACATCGCCGGGTGCCAGGTGGAGCCCTACGAAGGTCACGATCGAGACCAGGAAGAGCACCACGCAGGCATATCCGAGCCGCCGGATCGCAAAGATCACGCCGATCTGCTCCTGGGGTTACGAAACATCACGAACATGGGCCGGCTCGGTCGAGCCCGATCACGCGGTGAGCCAGACATCGTTGTAGTACGGATAGAGATTTGCCTGATTCGGCTGCCACCCTACGACCTTCTTCTGGTGCACCCAGATGGTGTTGGGAGTGTAGATCGGGATCAACGGGAGATTCTCCGCGTAGTACCTCTGATAGGCCGCCGCGGCGATCTTCATCTGGTCCTCGGTCGCCGCGCGCTGGTACGCCTCGTAAAGGCTGGTCATCTGCGGAGTCTGCGCCTTCTTGGGTTGGAAGACGCCGACGAAGTACTGCACGCAGTCGATCGGGCTCGACCACAGCCACTTCGTCGAGTACACCGGGACCTTGTCGTTGAGGGCACCCCAGAAGGAGGCTGACGACTGGTTGTCGAGCTTCATCTCGACGCCGACGGCGGCGAGCATCTGGATGATCGCCTGCAATACCTGGTTCTCGGTGGTGTCGGTCTGGTGAAGGACCGTGAAGGACATCCGGTTGCCGTTCTTGACCCGGATGCCGTCGCTGCCCTTGGCCCAACCGGCCTCGTCGAGCAACGAGCTCGCCTTGGCAGAGTCGAACTTGTTGTAGGCCTCCACCTCGGCGGAGTACCAGCGGTTGCCCGGCATCACCGGCCCGTAGGTCGCGACGCCGTGACCGAGGAGGATGTTCTTGACGATCGCCTCACGGTCGATGGCTACCGAGATCGCCTGCCGCACTCTGACATCGTCGAAACCCAGGTCGGTCTCGCCCATGTTGAGCTGCAGGAAGAAGTTGGAGAGCTCCTGGAATTCCTGGACCACCAGATCGCTGTTCTCCTTGAGCCGGGCGACATCCTGGGGCGGGGGGTTCTTGATGGCGTCGACATTGCCGGTCTCGATCTCGGGGGCTCGCTGGGAGCCCTCCGTGATCGGCACCCATTCGATGGAGTCGAGGTAGGCCGGCCCCTTGTTCACGACGAAGGGCGCATGGCAGCCGGGGTACTTCTCCCAGCGCTTGACCAGCACGCTGCGACCGGGCACGAACTTGGACAAGGTGAACGGGCCGGTTCCGTCCATGACCTCCGAGCCCCACTTGTCGCCGGCCTTCTTCCGCGCCCGGACGTTGGAGATCATGCTGTATTCGGTACAGACCGTCTCCTGGAAGGCCTTGAAAGGCGCGGCAGTGCCGCAGACCACCTGGTTGCCCTTGGTGCTGACCGATTTGATGGGCTCCCAGAAGCTAGCGTTGGCACCGAGCTTGGGGTCACGCGCGACGTTGAAGAAGTCGGCCACCTGACGAGCACCCAAGGGTGCTCCCGACTGGAAGGTCAATCCCGAAGGGATCTCGAAGGTCCATCCGTTCGCGCCGCTGGTGAAGGCCGAGGCCAGCATCGGCACCATGTTGCCGTTGGGATCACGCGTGATCACCGGCTCGAAGAGTGCGTAGAAGCTCGGGTCGGCCCAAGCGTTGTTGACCGAGTCGGGCGGAGTGAAGTCATGGTCGTAACCCTCCCGCAGCGTGCCGCCCTTGACCGGCTTGCCGCCGGCCGCGGTCGGGTCGGTTGCCGGGCCCGAGTTGGTGCTCCCGCTCGAACACGCGTCCAAGAGCGTTCCCGCCGCGACCACGCTGACCCCGACAAGGCCGACGCGACGCAGAAACCCGCGCCGATTCAGAGCGCCGGCCGCGTAGTCGTCGAGAGCTACACCGATCTCCTGCTGCCTACGATCCATCTTTCCACTCCTTAGCTGAGCCGACTCTTTTGGCATCGCGTCCGAGACCTTCCAGGGCCCATCGCCGCGCCCCGTGCATTCATCAGCCAGCCGCTCGCTGGCCGACCGCCCGCTGCCGCATCTCGCCGATGCCCTCGATGCGGGATGTGACGACGTCGTCGTGCGTCAAGAACCTCTTGGGGTCGCGCGCTACGCCGACGCCCGACGGCGTGCCCGTGAAGATCAGGTCTCCCGGGTACAACACACAGACGGCTGAGAGGTTGGCGATGAGCGCGGGGATCCCGTGGATCATCTCGGAGGTCCGAGCCGACTGAACCAATTCGTCGTTGATGTAGCACTCGATTGCCAGATCATCGGCACGGATGAACTCGTCCGGCGTGACCAGGACGGGACCCGTCGGGCCGAACCCCGGAAAGGACTTCGCCAGCGAGTACTGCGGATACTCACCGGTCAGCTGAATGTCCCGCTCGGAATAGTCCTGGCCGATGGTCAACCCGGCGACGAAGTCCCACGCGTGCCGCTCGCCGACTCGATACGCCGTCCGGCCAATGACGACGACGAGCTCGACCTCCCAGTCCACGGAGTCACTCGGCAACTGCACGTCGGCATACGGTCCGACCAACGCCGAGGGGAACTTGGTGAAGGTCTGCATCGCCTCGGGAATCCGGGCTCCTGCCTCGGCGGCATGCTCCCTGTAGTTGAGACCGATCGCGAACACCTGGCGCGGCCTCGGCGAAGGCGGGCCGAACCCCGGGTCCGGGGCCAGCTCGACAGGCGAGCCCAGCGGATCGGCAGCAGTTCGTGCCCACGACACCAGTTCGTCCCAGACCATGAATGCGGCGGCCGGGTCCGCCGGAAAGACGCCCCCACTCGCCTGCTCGACGTCGAGCAGGTCTCCCACTCCGATGGCCAGGTTCAGCCGTCCCGCGACATTGACGAATCTCACCAAGGGCTCCCTTGCAGGTAGGTCACGGCACTATCCAAGGGAAGTGATCTCGCAATGTCAATAGATTGTCGAGATTTTTTCGGAATACCGCAACCTTGAGCGCGCTAGCCGGCGGCAGGTCCGGCCTCGAGCAGGACATCGGTGGTCAGCTCGATGTGCGCCGCCAGCGCTGCCACGCCCTCCTCGAGATCGCGGCCGAGCGCGAGATCGCGCAAGCGCTCGTGTTCGGCATGGATGTCGCGGTCACGCTCCTCCCCCGACCGACGCGACCAGGACCGATACACCTCGGTGTGGTCGCGCATCGACTCGGCAAGCTGACGGAGCCAGGCATTGGGACATCCCGCGAGGAGCGCCCGGTGGAAGGCGGTGTGCGCCTCCTTCCACTCATCGTTGAGATCGTCCGCCGTGGTGACGATCGGCGTACGACTCAGAATGTGGTGCGAGGAGGCGACCTGCGACTCCCACGCCAGGTCCCCCGCCTCCATCGACTGGCGAAACACCTGGCATTCGATGGCCACCCGAGCCTGCGTGAGGTGGCGGAGCTCGTCGGCACTGATGGCGACGACGCTGTAGCCCTGTTGGGGCACCAGGACGGCGAGACCTTCGCCGGCCAACCTCGGGAGCGCCTCGCGGAGGACTCCGCTGCTGGCCTCATAGCGCTCGCTGAGTGCTTCGACCCGCAAACGAGAGCCCGGCTCCAGGCGACCGTTCAGGATGTCCGCGCGGATCGCTCGATATGCCCGATCCGCTCTCGTGCTGCCCTTCATGCGTTGAGTACAGCAGCGGTCGTAAATACAGTCAAACCGCAACATCTTCAGTAGATTTCGAGATCTTGATCAATTGTCGACAGTCCTACAGCAGGCCGAGTGCCGCGTGACGATCGCGGCGACGTCGATCCCGTGGATCCGATACGCCTCGTCGACGCTGCTCGACTGACCGAAGTCGGTGACGCCGAGATTCCAGGCACGGTCTGCGACGCGTCACAGACAACGATTCGCAGACATTTCGCGACCATCTCATCGGTGCTCTCAGCAGACTGACCACGAGCCGTTGCAGGGCCATCTCCAAAGGAGACGTCCACCACATAAGCCTATTCCGGTGACCCGACACCGTGCCGGGCCATCGAAGACCCGTGGAGCCGCCTGACGGAATCGAACCGTCGACCTATTCATTACGAGTGAATCGCTCTACCGACTGAGCTAAGGCGGCGCTGCGCCCGGCCAGCGGCCGGGCACGAGCGTTGAGTATAGGAGGTGTATTACACCGGGCGGAAATCGGGTTCTCAGCAGCGGAGGCCGTTGCGAGGGACCTGATTGCCGACCAGGTAGTTCTCGACCGCGCGGTCGGTGCAGACATTGCCCTGGTTGTAGCCGGTGTGGCCGTCGCCGTCGCGAATGACGAGGACGCCGGACTCGAGTTCCTTGACCAGTCCCTCGGCCCAGGCGAGCGGGGTCGCCGGGTCGCGGGTGGTGCCGACGATGAGGATGGGCGGCGCCCCGGCCGCCTTCACCGCGTGGGGTCGCTTCGCGGACTTGATCGGCCAGGAGGCGCAGCCGGTCAGCGACCAGGCGAACATCTTGCCGAAGGTCGGCGAGGCCTTCTCGAACTCCGCGAAATGGCCGGCCACCTTGCCGGGCGGGGTGGATTCGCCGTCGTCGAGACAGTCGACGTTGTAGAGCACATTCATCGAGTTGTCGGTGTAGCCCTTGGCGGTGCGACCCGAGTAGAGGTCGGCGAGCGCCAGCAGCGCACTGCCCTGTCCGCGGATCGCGCCGGTGAGCGCGGTCGTGAGCGTGGACCACAGTTCGCGCGAGTACAGGGGCTCGATGATGCCCATGACCGCCAGTCCCTCGGTGAGCGGGCGCTTCGGGTCGCTCGTCGGCAGCGGCTTGCTGCGGATCTCCGCGAGCAGCTTCTGGATGGTCGCCTCAGCCGCGGCCGTCGTGTTGCCGAGGACGCACCCACCCTGCTTCACGCAGTCGGCCAGATAGGCGCGCAGCGCGACTTCGAATCCCTTGGCCTGGGTGAGGTTGAGCTCGTAGTTGGAGAGCTTGGGATCCATGGCACCGTCGAGCACCATGCGGCCGACATTCTTCGGGAAGATGTCGGCGTAGGTCGCGCCGATCATCGTCCCGTACGACGCACCGAAGTAGTCGAGTCTCGGCTGGCGCAGCGCAGCACGCAGGATGTCCATGTCGCGTACGACGTCCTCCGTCGACATGTGCCGTGCGAGCGCACCGGTGTTGCGCAGGCAGGAGTCGCCGTACGCCTTCATCTGCGCGCTCGCGTCGCGGATCTCCCGAGGGCTGGAGGGCATCGGATCGGCCGCCAGGAAGGAGTCCATCTGCGCGGTCCCCCAGCATTTCAGCGGATCGCTCTGACCGACGCCCCGCGGGTCGAAGCCGACGATGTTGAAGTGCCGGGTCAGCGCCTTGCGGAAGACGTACGACGAGGCCGCGGCGTACTGGATGCCGGACTGTCCGGGCCCGCCGGGATTGACCACGAGATCGCCGACGACCGCCTTCTTGTCCGTCGCCGCCTCCATGTAGACGGCGATGTCGACGGTCTCGCCACCGGGGCGGGCATAGTCCAGGGGCACCTTCAGCCACGCGCACCGGCCACCCGAGCACGTGGACCATCGCAGCTTCTGACCGTAGAAGGAGGCCAGCGCAGGCGGGGTCGAGGGCATCGCGGTCGCCGTCGGTTTCACGACCTCGGGCGAGGCCGGGTCGCTGCCTCCGCGGGTCGCCTCGACGATCGCGATGGCCAGCCCCGCGACCACCAGCGCCACCACGAGGAGCACGGCGACGATCCGGGGCAGCAACTTGGTGGCGGGCGGCACGTCGGACATGGTGAAAACCTAGGCGATGACCGGTCAGGCCGAGGGCAGCAGCGCCATCATCATGGACTCGAGGGCCAGCAGCGGCGGCACGTTGAACTCCAGCATCTGCTCGCGCGCCTCGAAGATCGCGTCGATCCGGCGCAGCTGATCGGTCGGCGCGGACGTGCCCGCGAGGGTGTCGATGTCGGCACGGATGTCGAGGTTGACCAGGTCGACCCGGCCGCCGAGCTGGACCGACAACACGTCGCGATAGACGGACACGAGATCCATCAGGCCGCGGTCGACCACATCGAGCACCCGGCGCTTGGCGCGCGTCTTCTGGCTGCGCTCCAGCTCGCGCAGGGCCGGCGCGTACTCACGCGGCCGGCGGCCACGTTCCACCACACCGAAGGCCTGGGCGAGCTCGGCCTTCTCGCGCTCGTCGACCTCGGCGGTGATCGCGTCGGCCTCCTCGCGGGCGAGGTCGTGCAGCTCGGCAGCGGCATGGATCCCGGAGCCGACGGTGGCGAGCCGGGCCGGCAGCCCGACCACCGAGGTACGCCGACGCCGGGTGTCGTCGTCGCGGGCGAGCGCACGGGCACGGCCGATGTGGCCCTGACTGGCACGGGCGGCGTACCAGGCGGTGGCCTCGTCGACGGCGTCGGCGCGCATCAGGAAGGCCGCCACCTCCTCCGCCGCCGGCGTCGCGAGTACGACGAGCCGCGTGCGCGATCGGATCGTCGGGAGCACGTCCTCGACCGTCGGTGCGCAGAGCAGCCAGACGGTGCGGTCCGTCGGCTCCTCGATGGCCTTGAGCAGCGCATTGGCCGCCTGCTCGGTGAGCCGGTCGGCATCCTCCACGATCAGGATCTGCCAGCGACTGCCCGCCGGAGCCAGCGCCGAGCTGCGCACCAGCTCGCGGACCTCGTCGACGCCGATGGAGAGCTTCTCGGTGCGGGTGACCCGGACATCCGGATGCGAGCCGACGGCGACCTCGTGACAGGAGGAGCACTCACCACAGCCGCCGCGCTCGCACTGCAGCGCGGCCGCGAAGGCGATCGCGGCGTTCGAGCGTCCCGAACCCGGCGGGCCGGTGAAGAGCCAGGCGTGGGTCATCCCCGCCGCACGCGGACGCGCTTCGCTTGCCTCCGCGCGAGGACCCCGGGGGTCACCGGCGACCGCCCGCTGCAGCGTCTCGATCACCGGCCGCTGGCCGACCAGCCGGTCCCACACCTTCATGGGAGGACCCGCTCCAGTCGCTCCCGGATGACGGCGGCGATCGCGTCGACCGAGTCACGGGCATCGATCACGGCATAGTGCTCGGGATCGGCGGCGGCCAGCCGCAGGAAGCCCTCCCGGGCCCGCTGGTGGAATTCGGCCGGCTCGGCCTCGATGCGATCGCGGCCCTCGAAGCGACCCAGCCCGTCGGCGGGCTCGACATCGAGCACGACGGTCAGGTGCGGTCGGAGTCCCCCGGTCGCCCAGCGGAGCATCGTCTCCAGCCCGTCGGCGTCGATGCCCCGGGCGGCGCCCTGGTAGGCGATCGAACTGTCGACATAGCGGTCGGTGATCACCACGGCCCCGCGCTCGAGGGCGGGGCGCACCACCTCGGCGATGTGCTCGGCCTTGTCGGCGGCGTACAGCAGTGCCTCGGTGCGGTGAGCGAGCTCGCCGGTCTCGGGCGACAGCACGATCCGCCGGATCTCCTTGCCCACCGGAGTATCCCCGGGCTCGAAGGTGAGCACCACCTCGCGCCCCTGCTCGCGCAGCCATTCGGCCAGCAGCCGCGACTGGGTGGACTTGCCCGCGCCCTCGCCGCCTTCGAAGCACACGAACACTCCGGAATCGGCGTACACGGCGGGATGACTCACGGAGTGAACCCTACGGCGACCCACCGACGAGTCACATCCGGGCGCGGGATTGCGGATAGTCCACGACGAAATCGGCCTATTTCCGGCCGCGATAGGCCGACTTCGTCGTGGACTATCCCGTCCGCCGGGCCAGTACGACGGCGTCGAGGATCGATTCGGACCGCCCCTCCGGGCCGGTCACCTGCCGGGGACGCTCCTCGACGAGGTCGACGTCCCAGCTGTCCGCGGGGAGAGCGAGCGCGGCAGCCTCCTCGGCCGAGTCGAGCATCTCGGGGCCACCGCCCTCGTGACGATGAGCGGCCCACGAGGGAACCGTGGAGTGCGCCACCAGCAGCAGCCGGCCGCCGACGGCGAGTGCCGCGGCCATCCGGCGCAGGATGTCGTGGCGGGAGAGCGTCAGCGGGGACTGGAAGAAGCACGCGGTGACCAGGTCGTACTCGCCGCGCGGGGACCATTCCCCCAGGTCGGCAGCCACCAGATCGACCCGCTCGCCGAAGCCCCGCTCCGCCGCAGCCGCGGTGGCACGGGCGATCGCGACCTCGGAGATGTCCACGCCCGTGACCGTCCAGCCCCGTTCGGCCAACCAGATCGAGTCGCCGCCCTCGCCGCAGCCGAGGTCGAGCGCCCGCCCGGGGCTCCACTCGCCGACGATCTCCGCCAGTGCCGCGTTGACCTTGCCGGACCAGATCCGGTCGGACTCGGAGTACCGCGTGTTCCAGAAGGAGGCGGCGTCGCCGGTGGACGCGTCCTCGTGCAGATGAGCCATGCGCTGAGTCTCCTCAGTACGTCGACCCTTCGGCAAGCATGCTTGCCGAACCGGCAAATTCAGCTCTTCTTGGCCGCGGCCTTCTTGGTCGCCTTCTTGGCGGTGGTCTTCTTGGTGGTCTTCTTGGTGTTCTTCTTGGCCGCGGTCTTCTTCGCGCCGCGCTTGGCCGCCTTCTTCGCCGGGCCCTTCGCCCGCCGTTCGGCGAGCAGCTCGGCCGCGCGCTCGAGGGTGATCGCCTCGACGGAGTCGTCCTTGCGCAGCGTCGCGTTGTACTCGCCGTCGGTGACGTATTCGCCGAAGCGTCCGGCCTTCACGACCACGGGCGCCCCGGAGACCGGGTCATTGCCCAGCTCCTTGAGCGGAGCCGCCGCGGCCGCCCGGCCGCGCGTCTTCGGCTGGGCGTAGATCGCCAATGCCTCATCGAGGGTGATGTCGAAGATCTGCTGCTCGGTCTGCAGCGAACGCGAGTCGGTGCCCTTCTTGAGGTAGGGACCGTAGCGGCCGTTCTGCGCGGTGATCTCGACACCGTCGCCGTCGGCACCCACGACGCGCGGCAGCGAGATCAGCTTGAGTGCCTGCTCGAGCGTCACCGTCTCGATGGACATGTCCTTGAAGAGCGAGCCTGTGCGCGGCTTCGCCTTCTTCTTGGCGCCCTCGTCCTCCGGGAGAACCTCGGTGACATAAGGCCCGTAGCGGCCGTTCTTGGCGACGATCAGGTGGCCGGACTCGGGGTCCGTGCCCAGTTCCGTCTCGGCACCGGCGGGGGTGGCGAGCAGCTCACGCGCCTTCTCGACGGTCAGCTCGTCGGGCGGCAGGTCGTCGGGCACGTTGGCGCGCGGCTTCGGATCCGCATCGGCGGCGGTGTCCTCGACGTACGGGCCGTAACGGCCGACGCGCAGGTCGATGCCACTAGGCGTGCCGTCGGTGGCCGCGATCGGGAAGGTGGCCAGCTCCTTCGCGTCGATGTCGCCGAGCTCGGTGACCAGCGTCTTGACGCCTTCGATGTCGCCCTTGCCGAAGTAGAACTCGGCAAGCTCGGTACGACGGTCCTTGTTCCCCGCCGCGATCTCGTCGAGCACGTCCTCCATCGACGCGGTGAACTCGTAGGAGATCAGTCGCGCGAAGTGGTCCTCGAGCAGACGCACGACCGAGAAGGCCAGCCACGCCGGCACCAGCGCGGTGCCCTTCTTGTAGACATAGCCACGGTTGAGGATCGTGCCGATGATCGAGGCGTACGTCGACGGCCGGCCGATCTCGCGATCCTCCAGCTCCTTGATCAACGTGGCCTCGGTGTAACGAGCGGGCGGCTTCGTCTGGTGGCCGTCGGCGGCGAGGCTGGCCGCGTTGACGACATCACCCTCGTGCACGTCGGGGAGCCGGGTCTCCTGGTCGTCCGTCGAGCCGGAGTCGTCACGACCCTCGACATAGGCCTTGAGGAAGCCGTGGAAGGTGATCACGCGACCGCTGGCCGAGAAGACGGCGTCCTCACCTGAGGAGGCGAGCCCACCGAGCCGAATCGACACGGACTGACCGACCGCGTCCTTCATCTGCGAGGCGATGGTGCGCATCCAGATGAGCTCGTAGAGACGGAATTCGTCGCCGCTCAGGCCGGTCTGCGCCGGCGTACGGAAGGAGTCGCC
>JASLCW010000233.1 GCA_030151765.1 Marmoricola sp. | reverse complement strand
CCGCTCCCTGCACGCGCAGGAGATGGCGTTCAACGACATCCGCACCACGCTTCAGGCCCTGAACGCCCTGTACGACAACGCGAACAGCCTCCACACCAACGCCTACGACGAGGCTGTGACGACGCCGTCGGTGGAGTCCGTGCGGCGCGCGCTGGCCATCCAGCTGATCATCAACCGCGAGTGGGGCCTCGCGATGAACGAGAACCCGCTCCAGGGCTCCTTCATCGTCGATCAGCTCACCGACCTCGTCGAAGAGGCGGTCCTGACCGAATTCGACCGCATCAGCGAACGCGGCGGCGTACTCGGAGCGATGGAGACCGGCTACCAGCGCGGGCGCATCCAGGACGAGTCGATGCTCTACGAGCACCGCAAACACGACGGCAGCCTGCCGATCATCGGCGTCAACACCTTCCGCCGACCCACGACAGATCTCGAGCCGCAGAGCGTGGAGCTCGCCCGCGCGACGACCACCGAGAAGCAGTCCCAACTCCAACGTGTACGAGCCTTCCAGGAGACCCACAGCGAGGAGGCACATGAGGCCATCGCCCGCCTCAAGGCTGCCGCGACCTCCGACGACAACGTCTTCGCCGTGCTGATGGATGCCGCCCGCGTCTGCACGCTCGGCCAGATCACGGAGGCCTTCTTCGAGGTCGGTGGCAAATACCGCCGCAACGTGTGACCCTGCGACCATGAGGGTTGTCTCTCTCGTGCCCTCGATCAGTGAGGCACTTGCGACCAGTTGCCCGGAGAGCCTGGTCGGGGTCACCGACTGGTGCACGCATCTCGCCGGCCTCGATCCCCGGCAGGTGGCTCGGGTACGCGGCACCAAGAACCCCGACATCTCGGCGGTCGCGGCCCTGCGCCCCGACGTGGTGATCGCCAATCGGGAGGAGAACCGCGAGCTCGACGTACGACGGATGCGCGAGGCCGGCCTGCGCGTCTGGGTCTCCCGGATCGAGGACCTCCCCGGCGCGTTCACCGCCTACGACGAGCTCTTCGACGAGGTGCTGGAGCGGCCCCGCCCCGTTTGGCTCGACCAGGCACGAGCCCTCTGGTCCGAGCCGCCGCCCTCGACCAGCATCCGCGTCGCGATCCCGATCTGGCGCGATCCCTGGATGGTCATCGGCTCCCGCACCTTCGCCGGAGACCTGGTGCGCCGCCTCGGCTGGCACAACGTGTACGCCGAGCATCACGATCGCTACCCACACGTCGAGCTGAACCTGATCGACGCCTCCGGAGCCGACCTCGTCGTCCTACCCGATGAGCCCTACCCCTTCAGCGCCGGCGACGGGCCTGAGGCCTTCAGTACCCCGACAAGACTGGTGAGCGGCCGGCTGCTCACCTGGTACGGGCCGTCCTTGCTGCAGGCACGCGCGCTCGCATCGTTCTAGCGCTTGGCCTCAAGTGAGCCAGATGACGTACCCCGTGTAGCCGTTGACGACCGCTGCGACACCGGCCCGGATCGCCCGTCCTGCCCGCTCCGGCGTAAATGTGGAGGCGTCGTACGAGGACGAGGAACCGAGTCCCTCGCCGCGGAACGAGGCGCCCTTCCAGTCGGCGGCAGTGACGTTGTAGGTCGGCTCGGCGAGCTCGGCGCCGAGCACCAGGAAGTTCTGGTCGAGCCAGCTCGCGGTGACGAGAGCAAGCGGGTCGACCAGGCCACTGCCCACGCTCACGATGAGGTCACCCTTCTCGTCGATCGCCTTCTGGATCGAGTGCACGTAGCTGACCGGCTTGCTCGCGACGATGCGAATGAGGTGGATGCCCGACGCCCCTGCCCACTTCTCGACCGCCGTGCTGAGGGTCCGCGTCGGAGCGTCCTGCTCGGTGGTCAGCAGCACGACGCGATAGCCCTCCGGCGCGAGGGCATGGCTCCAGGAACCCGGGCTCGGGGTCATCGTGCCGGCCGGGGGCGGTGGCGCGGTCGGGTCGACGAATCCCGGCCCGAGCCGGCCGGCGCCGGGCATCGGCTCGACGGCGACGCCGCGCGCACCGATCGCGCTCGTCGGAGCCGCCGATGGTGACGCCGCCGCGGAAGACGGCCCGGACGGCGAGTTGGCGCACGCGGTGGTCAGGACGCCGAGGGTCGCGGCGGCCGCGACCAGACCTGAGATCGTTCGGGCGCGCACAGCAGCCTCTCCAGACGGGGAACGTACGCCCTTGTCTATCTGACGATCTGACCCGAAACCCACCGTCTGGCAAGGGATTCGCGGGCTGTTCGCGGGCCGTGCCCCGACTGTTCACCCCCGCTCGACAACCTTCGCCTCGTCATGACGAAGATCCGTGCGCTTCTCCCAGTCCTTGCCGTCCTCGCCTTCTTCCTTCTGGGCGCCGCTCCCGCGGGAGCTCACGGATTCAGCTCGGTGGTCTACGCCGACGCGACCCAGCCCGAACCGGGTCACGTCCGGGTCGACCTCGCTCTCGAGTACGACCTGCTGATGGTCTCGGTCGCTGACAACGAGAAGGACGATGCCTTCTTCCGCGAGGGCAATCCCCCGTGGGAGGGCGGCGATCTCGGCGGACAGGCAACGGTGCTGAACAGGCACATGGATTCGGTGACGAGCTACCTGGCGGATCGCTTCACCGTCGAGGGCGATGGAGCTCGCTGTACGCCGGTTCCCGTCGGCAAGGCGACCGTCGAGCTGCGCGATGTCCCCTACGCCCACGTGATCCTCGACTTCACCTGCCCGCGGAAGGCACTCGCGCACGTGTTCACCAGCCGGCTCTTCCCGGACAGCGAGGGCTACGTCAAGGGAACGAAGACGATCGTCACCTACGACCTGGACTTCCGGACGGGCTCGGCGGCACTCGAAGCGGGCAGTCCGTCCTTCTCCACCCACCAGTCCACGGCGGAGCGCTTCTGGGAGTTCTTCAAGCTCGGCTGCGAGCACCTGCTCACCGGCATCGACCACATCCTCTTCCTGCTGGCCCTCATCGCCGGATCACGCCGCCTGCGCGAGGTCGTGCTCGCGGCGACCACCTTCACCCTCGCTCATTCGATCACGCTGCTGCTGGCCGCACTCGGCCTGATCGAGGTGCCCTCGTCGGTGGTCGAGCCGATCATCGCCCTCTCGATCGCCGTCGTCGCCGGATGGCATCTGTGGCGCTTGTGGCGCAAGCGCTCGCATGCCACCGACATCGAGACGACCAGCACGAGCCACTTCGCACTCGACCGTTCCGGCTGGGCGCGACTGGGCGTGGTCTTCTGCTTCGGCCTCATCCACGGTCTCGGCTTCGCCGGGGCCCTGGGCATCCAGCAGGCATGGTCGTGGACCTTGTTGTGGTCGCTCATGGTCTTCAACCTCGGCATCGAGGCCGTGCAGCTCGGCATCATCGCGCTGACCTTCCCGGCGCTCGCACTCGTACGGCGTCGCCATCCCCGTGCCGGACTCGGCCTGACCGGCCTGGTGGCCGCGGTCGTCACGATCTTCGGACTCGTGTGGTTCGTGCAGCGACTCGGTGCGTAGGGTCCAGAGATTCCCCGAAGCGATACGGACACCTCCCTCCGCGTTCATCGAAGGTCCATCCGGTCTCGGTCGGATGAGGGCGTTGCACTCACACCCACCTGTGTTCGACCCCTAGGGAGAAACCCACATGAAGCTCAGCCCCTCGACCCCGCGAGGACGACGACTCGTTCTCGGCACCGCGGCAGCGGCAGTCTCCACCACCGCGTTCGCCACGTGCGCTCTCGCCTTCTCCGCCGACGCGGCGAACCCCGCCTCTTACAGCGGCATCGTCCTGACCGTCGGCCAGACCGAGCACGCCCGCGCGCTCGGTTGGTACACCACCGGCACCACGCCCGAGCAGGTGCAGCTCTCGAAGGACTCCACCTTCGCCAAGACCGGCTCGATCACCAACGTCCCCGCCACCATCTCGGCGAATGTGACCAACGAGGGCAAGGCCGTCGCCGCCTCCAACGGCAAGGCCTATCTCGACAACCTGGCCGCGAACACGACGTACTACTACCGCGTCAACGAGCCGAGCACCGGTCACAACTCCCCGGTCTACAGCTTCAGGACCGGCAACTTCGGCAACAACGACTTCGACTTCCTCTTCTTCGGCGACCCGCAGATCGGTGCCTCGGGCGACCCGGCCCGCGACGGTGACGGCTGGGCCGACACCCTCTCCGTGGCGACCGCGCTCACCCCGAAGGCGGAGCTCTTCGTCTCCGGTGGCGACCAGGTCAACACCGCCAACAACGAGAACGAGTGGACCAACTTCCTCCGCTCCGACAAGCTCCGCCAGCTGCCCTGGGCTGCCACGATCGGCAACCACGACGTCGGCGGTGCCGGCTACGAGCAGCACTTCGCCCTTCCGGCGACCCTCGACCGCTCCGACGCGCTCTACGCCAACAAGAACGCCAAGGCGACGACCTCCGGCGGCGACTACTGGTTCACCTACAAGGGCGTGCTCTTCATCGACCTCAACTCCAACGCCTACAACGTCGCCAACGCCTCCGACCCTGCACACGTCGCCTTCGTCCGGGACACGATCAAGAACCACAGCGCCGGTACCTCGCACACGGTGTTGGTCTACCACCACGCGATCTACTCGGCGGCCGACCACGCCAACGACGCCGACAACATCCAGCGTCGTACCGACTTCACCACCGACTTCTCCGAGCTCGGTGTCGACCTGGTGCTCCAGGGCCACGACCACGTCTACTCCCGCAGCTACGCGATCAAGAACGGCCAGAAGGCCAACCCGGCCGAGCAGCCCGGCGCGACCTCCGTCGTCGCCGGCCCCGGCGGCGTCATCTACGTCACCGCCAACTCGGCGTCCGGCTCCAAGTACTACGACCTGACCGAGCCCAACGCCAGCAAGGGCGGCTACGGCCCGGACACCCTCACCGGTGGTGACGAGACCGTGGGCCACACCCGCCACTTCGCCAACTCCGTCGAGAACCAGGAGCACGTCCGCACCTACATCAAGGTCGAGGTCCGCAAGGGCAAGCTCGTCGTGGAGAACGTCCGCGCCGGCGACTGCTCGGGCCCGAACGCCGCCGTCGAGCGCGGCAATGTTCGCTGGTGCGGCCCCAACAGCGGCACCTCGCCCGTCCAGGGTGTCGGCTCCGTCGAGGACCACGTGGACATCTACCGCTCCAAGCAGGGCAGCAACAACTGACCCTCTCACCCACGACGGGCTCCGATGCGTCACGCATCGGAGCCCGTTCCTGTAGCCGCCGCAGATGACCTCTTCCTCGGCCTGCCCCTGTGCTCCGTCGATAGGATCACGGTCATGAGCGATGTCGCGCTGGTCACCGGGACCTCGTCAGGCATGGGCCTGTACGCCGCCGTCAGCTTGGCCGAGCGAGGACTGCACGTGATCGCCACGATGCGCGATGTCGAACGGGCAGGAGCACTTCGCGATGCCGCCATCGCGACCGGCGTCGAGCTGGAGGTGCGCGCGCTCGATGTGGTCGACCACGCCGCTGCAGCAACGCTCGTGGCCGACATCGAGGCCGAGCACGGTGGTGTCGACGTACTCGTGAACAATGCCGGGCGCGGCAGCGTCGCCACCGCCGAACAGCTGAGCATGCAGCAGATCCAGGACCAGCTCGAGGTCAACTACCTCGCCCCGGTCAATCTCACCAAGCTCGTCCTTCCCGGCATGCGCGAACGTGGCAGAGGTCGCATCATCACCGTCACCAGCGTCGGCGGCACCGTCGGGCAACCCTTCGCCGACGCCTACTGCGGCGCGAAATTCGCCGTCGAAGGCTTCATGCAGTCGCTGGCCGTGGTCGCGGAGACCTTCGGCGTCCGAGTCAGCGTCATGGAACCCGCCGCGGTCTCCAGCGCCTTCGTCGCCAATGTCGAGCGTCCCGATGAGGGCGGGCCCTACGCTTCCCTGCTGACCGCCTACATCGCCCGTACGTCGGGTGCCTTCGCGAATGCACAGACCCCCGAATCCGCCGGTCGCGCCATCGCCGACGCGGTCATGGCCGACGAATACCGGTTCCGCCGGCAGAGCTCCGAAGGCGCCACGGCCTTCGTGGGCGTATCGCTCGCCGACACGAACGGCGAACGCGTCCTCGGCTTCACCCGCCCCTGGATCGCCGGCTGAATCACCCGCCCCTCGCCTGGCGGATTGATGCCGACGCCGTCGGAGCACTCCAGCCCGCCGCCGAGGTCGAGCACCAGCCTGCGAAGCCAGCCAGGAGCCGGGTGGCGTGTGCTTGCGTCCGCCAGAGATTCTCCGGGTGCCACTGGACACCGACCAAGGGAGTGTCCCCGACGCCCTCGACAGCCTCAATCAACCCGTCTCCGGCGCGTGCCACCACCTCGAGGCCGTCGCCGACACGGTCGATGCCCTGGTGGTGAGCGCTGTTGACGCGCACCTCGCCAGCCTCGCCAAGCAACGCAGCCAGACGCGAGTCGGGGCTCACCTCGACCGGATGGATGGCCTTGTCCAGTCGGTCCTCGCGGCCCTGGTGGGAGACTGTGGCGCCGCGCTCCAGCGACAGGTCCTGGAACAGGCTGCCCCCGCTCGCCACGTTGATCAACTGAGCACCTCTACAGATCCCGAGCACCGGTATGCCCCGGCCGAGCGCACGCTCGAGCAAGGCGATCTCGTTAAGATCGCGGGTCGTGTCCACCCCGCTCAGGGCCGGGTGGCGGCGATCTCCACCGTAGAACGATGGGTCCACATCGCCGCCACCACTCAGGATCAGCCCGTCCGCCTGTCCCATGATCGCCTCGAGCGGAATCGACTCGACCGACGTGTCGATCGAGACCACTGTGATGCCGGCGTCGTACAGACCGACGTACATGTCCCGCCACAGGAGATATTCGGAGAACTCCCGGCTGGAGATGCTCAGGACGACCAACGGGCTCCCGGGCATGCTGTGCTCAGTAGTAGACGAGGGTCTCGGCGCGCTCGTCGCCGCCGACCCGGAGGTGGTCCTGCTCCCA
>JASLCW010000226.1 GCA_030151765.1 Marmoricola sp. | reverse complement strand
AGGCGTTTGACGCCTTCGGTGCCGAAGTCGTCGGAGGCGACGGCATTTTGGCCGGCACCCTCGACCACCACGACGGTGCCGAGGCCGAAGGAGTCGTGACTGACCCGGTCGCCGGGCGTCAGGTTGGGGATCTCGCGGGTGACGCTGGCCTTGTTGCTGGCATCGAGGCGAGCCGCGGCGGCACCGAAGCGGCGCTGGGCCGCGCGGCTGCTCGGCGGGGCGAAGGTGGAACGCGACCAGGAGGTCTGGTCGGCCTGGGTACGGCGCCAGTCGACGAGGTCGACGGGGAGTTCGTCGATGAAGCGTGACGCCGGATTGTGCTGCGGAGCGCCCCAGGCGGATCGGACGATCGCCCGGGAGATGTAGAGCCGTTGCTCGGACCGGGTAAGGCCGACGTACGCGAGGCGGCGTTCCTCCTCGAGCTCCACCTTGTCGCCGAGGGCCCGCAGGTGCGGGAAGACGCCGTCCTCGAGACCGGTGAGGAAGACCACCGGGAACTCCAGGCCCTTCGCCGTGTGCAGCGTCATCAGCGTGACCACGCCGGCGTCGTCCTCGTCCGGCTCGTCGGGGATCTGGTCGGAATCGGCCACCAGCGCGACCCGCTCCAGGAAGTCGCGCAGCCCCGGAGTCGCGTTGTCGGGATCGGCCGGGTCGGCGGACGGGCCGACGACCGGGTCGTCGGCGAACTCGCGCGCGACCGCGACCAGCTCGGCGAGGTTCTCGACGCGGGTCTCGTCCTGGGGGTCGTCGGACTCCTCGAGCGTGACCAGGTAGCCACTGCGGTCCAGCGTCCTCTCCAGTACGACGTCCGCCCGCTCGCCCGCGTCCGCCATCGACTGGAGCTCCTCGATGATCTCCACGAATCCCTTGATGGCATTGAGCGATCGCGTCGCCAGGTCGGGCACCTGATCGGCGCGACGCAGGGCCTCCCAGAAGGTGATCCGCTCCCGCGTCGCGAAGGACTCGACGGCGGCCTCGGCCCGATCACCGATGCCGCGCTTGGGGGTGTTGAGGATCCGGCGCAGCGAAACCTGGTCGGCCGGGTTCAGCAGCACCCGGAGATAGGCGAGCGCGTCGCGAACCTCACGGCGCTCGTAGAAGCGAACCCCGCCGACGACCTTGTAGGGCATGCCGACCCGGATGAAGATCTCCTCGAAGACCCGGGACTGCGCATTGGTCCGATAGAAGACCGCGACCTCGCCGGCACGCGCATCTCCCGCGTCGGTGAGCCGGTCGATCTCCTCGGCCACGAAGCGCGCCTCGTCGTGCTCGTCGTCGCCGACATAGCCGACGATCCGCTCCCCCGCCCCGGCATCGGTCCAGAGGTTCTTGGGCTTGCGGCCGTCGTTGTTGCCGATCACCGCATTGGCGGCCGTCAGGATCGTCTGCGTCGAGCGATAGTTCTGCTCGAGCATGATGGTCTCGGCGTCGGGGAAGTCCTGCTCGAAGTCGAGGATGTTGCGGATGTTGGCGCCGCGGAAGGCATAGATCGACTGGTCGGCGTCACCGACCACCATCAGTTCCGCTCCGAGTACGCCGTCGCCCTGCCCCTCGGGATCGTTGCCGCAGAGCTCGTGGATCAGCGCGTACTGCGCATGGTTGGTGTCCTGGTACTCGTCGACCAGCACGTGCCGGAAGCGTCGCCGCCAGGTCTCCCGTACGGCGGGGAAGGCGCGGAAGAGCTCGACCGTGGTCATCAGCAGGTCGTCGAAGACGAGGGCAGTGGCCTCGCGCAACCGTCGCTGATAGCGCTCGTAGCAGTCGGCGTAGGTCTCTTCGAAGGCATTGTTGGCACGCGCCCGCGCGCCCTCGGGGTCGAGCAGCTCGTTCTTGGCGTTGGAGATCCAATTGAGGACGGCACCCGGCGGATAGCGCTTCGCGTCGAGCTCGAGGTCGCGGCACACCAGGGTGATCAGGCGCTTGGAGTCGGCGGCGTCGTAGATCGTGAAGTTGGACTTGTAGCCGAGCTTGTCGGCCTCCTTGCGCAGGATCCGCACACACGAGGAGTGGAAGGTGCTGACCCACATGATCTTGGCGCGATTGCCGACCAGCTCGGTGACCCGCTCGCGCATCTCGGCGGCGGCCTTGTTGGTGAAGGTGATCGCCAGGATCGACCCCGGGTGGGCATCGCGCTGGGAGATCAGCCAGGCGATCCGCCGGGTGAGCACCCGGGTCTTGCCCGAGCCCGCGCCGGCGACGACGAGCAGCGGATGTCCTTCGTGTACGACGGCCGCGCGCTGCTGCTCGTTGAGTCCGTCGAGCAGTTCCTCGCGCTTGGCCCGGCGCCGATCCGCGGCCGTCGTGTCGTCGGGCACGCTCGTCGGCGGCGGGACTGCCAGGCCTGGAATCGGAAAATCGCTCATCGCAGCACCACCCTATGTCCCGGCGCCGACACCGAGATCAGCGTGTACGGATCGCGAATCCTCCGGGTGATCCGCCGAAGCTCCCGCCACCGAGACCGCCGAGCCCGGACCGGTTCGATCCGGTCGAACCGCTCGACGGCAGCGCGGCCCCGAGGTCGGCGAGGACCACCACCTGGCCCGCCTTCAGGCCCGAGGTGATCGTGGTCCGTGCGGCGCCGACGATCCCCACCGTCACCGCCGTCGTGGTCGCCGTGCCCTTCTCCAGGACGGTGACCGTCGATGCCCGCGCCCCGGTCGTGACGGCCGAGGTCGGCACCGTCACCGCGTCCTTCGCGGAGCCGGTCACGATGTCCATCGACGCGGTGGTTCCGAGCGGGATCGCGGGCGCGTCGGCGACGGTCACCGTCACCGGGTAGGTCGTCGTACCCGAGGTCGACGTGGTCGCGACCAGGCCGACCTGGGTCACGCGACCCGTCAGGCTGCGATTCCACCCCGCCGGTACGACGCTGACAGCCTGCCCGATCTTCACATCCGGGATCTGGGCGAGGGTGACCGTCGCATCGACCGTCGTGGCACCGGAACCGAGCACGGTCACCGCCGTCGTACTCGTGGAGGCGGCATCGCCCCTCGCGACGGCCACGTCGACGACCGTGCCGGCGATCGGCGACCTCAGCGTGGCGGCCTTCGCGGCCTCCTGCGCGCTGACCAGACTCGCCCGGGCCGCGGCCACCGAGGCCTCGTCATCGGCGATCTGCTTCGCCGAGGACGACGAGGAGCCTGATCCTGAGGACGTCGGCGAGGCATTCTTCGCCGCCGCGCTCGCCTGCCTCTGGGCCTGGGCGAGCAGCGCGGCCGCCTGCTGCTTCGCCTGCGCGAGCAGGGCGGCAGCCTGGGACCGCGCGCCGGCCTGGCCCGCACCTACCAGGCCGGCGGCGTACTTCCTCACCGCGGCAAGGTACGACGTGGCCGCGTTGGTCGCGGCCGTCGACAAGGCATTGGCGTCGTCGGCGATCGTCGACTGCGCGGCGGCGACACAGCCCTTGGCATCGGCGAGGGTCTTCGGCACCGCGGTCGGATCCGGGCAGGTCGTCGGGGCGGCCGCGGGATCGCAGGCCTCGCCGGACGCGGTCACCGCAGAACTCGTGCAGGTGCCCTGGACGAAGGCGACGTAGTCGTTCAGCGCGGTCGTCAGCTTCGCGGTGTCCTTGGTCAGCGCCGTCGCGGCGGCCGTCGTCGCGCTGGTGTCGAGGGTCGGCCGAGCGCCCGGGGTCGAGGCCCCTCCACCGGGACTCGACGGCGTCGGCGTGGAGCCGCCCTTCCCCTTCGGGGACGATCCCTTCTTGCCCTTCGCGACCGAGCCGGTGGAGCCGGCCGATCCGCCCGTCGAGGCCGAGGACGACGAACCGGACCGGCTCTCGTCGGAGACCAGCTGGGCCCGAGCCCGAGCGAGAGTCGCCTGGGCGGCGATCACCTGGTCGTCGAGAGTCGTGCCGTCGAGCTTGGCCAGCACCTGGCCCTTCGTGACCTTCGAGCCTTGCCTGACCAGGACCTTGTCGACCGTGCCGGCGGCCCCGAACTCGAGATCCCGGCGACCGGCCGAGGTGACGCTTCCGGTCGCCGAGAGCGTGCGCTGGACTGTCCCGGTCGAGGCGACCGCCGTCCGGTACGACGTACCGGAGCCGCGGCTGTCCGCGTAGGCGTATCCGCCGACGCCGAGCAACACCACCACGACGGCCGCGGCGAGAAGGCGTTTGCGTCCGAACACCTCAGGAGCTCCTGGTCGTCGTGCCCTGCTGACCCGGAGCAGCGCCGCCCGGGAAGCCGCCGAAGCCGCCGCCGAAGGTGCAGGAACCGTCGACGGCAGGCGAGAGCGACACCCGCCGGGCGGTGACCGCGCCGGTGGAGTCGGTGCTCCCCTGTGCGGTGAGGCAACTGCCCACCTTGACGTCGGCGGCGCTGGCCTTCGCGGTCGCCGTGTACGTCGTCGACGAGCTGGTCGTCACCGCGACGGTGGAGGTGCTGCCGCCACGATCCGACTCGACGGTGAAGCCCGAGCCGGACACCGCCGTCACCTTGCCGACCGCGCCGAGGCGCAGACCACCACGTCCGGAGGGGGCGCCTGACGGCAGATCCGTGGGTGCTCCGGAGGGCATTCCCGAGGGTGGCGTGCCACCGCCGAAGCCGACCCGGGTACCACCGGTGCAATCGCCGGAGGCGCTGATAATGCGGACGGTCGCGGCCGCCACCGTCGACGAGTCGGTCGAGGAATCACTCGAGGTGGATCCCGCCGAGCTCGTCCTACGAGCCGGCATCGCCACCACGCACGCACCCACCGTGACCGCGGACGCGGAGACCTTCTTCTCCTGGCTGAAGGTCGTCGAGGCATTCCAGGTGACCGCCGTCTGGGAGTCGCTGCTCTGGACCTGGGCGGTCTTGCCCGAGACCGCGGCAACGGTCCCCGAGGTTCCGGGGAAGCGACCCTGTGTCCTGCTGAATCCGCCCTCCTGCCCGGTCTGGGCGGCCTGGCCGGCGGTCTTATTGCCGGCGCTGGAGCCGCAGGCGGACAGTGTGCCGGCGAGCAGGACGCCGGTGGCGGCCACGGTGAGGCTCTTCTTCATGGTGATGCTCCTTCGTGGGAATGAACCGGGCAACATCGCGATCACTCGGATCGCAATGCGTCGATGGGCGTGAGGCGGGCGGCACGATCGGCCGGGTAGACGCCGAAGCCGATGCCGAGCGCGAGGGACACGAGGATCGCGCCGCCGGTGGCCAGCAGGGAGACGGCGACCGGTTGACCGATGAGCGAGGGCAACACCTGTGCGCCGACGATGCCGAGGACGACGCCGACGACACCGCCCAGCAGTCCGAGCATCGAGGCCTCCACCAGGAACTGCCTGCGGATCACCCCGGGCGTCGCACCCAGCGCCTTGCGCAGGCCGATCTCGCGGATCCGCTCGGTGACGGAGACCAGCATGATGTTCATGACGCCGATCCCGCCGACCAGCAGGGAGATCGCGGCGATGCCGCCGAGCAGCACGGTGAGGGTCTTGTTGGTCGAGTTCGCCGTGGAGAGCAAGGATTCCTGCGAGCTGATCGAGAAGTCGGCACTCGACGCGTTGGTGATGCCGTGCAGGTTGAGCAGCAGCGTGTTGATCTCGTCGTACGCCGCTCCCAGGGTCGAGGACGAGGCGCCTTCGACGTAGATGGTGGAGAGCGCATTGGTCGTCGTACCGGCGAGAGCCTGCTCGGTCGTCAGCGGTACGACGGCCGTGTCGTCGTTGCTGGTTCCCGCGTTGGACGAGCCGCTCGACTTCAGGACACCGATGACCGTCAGGGTCCGTCCGTTGGCGGTCACCGTCTGGCCGATCGGACTGCCTCGCGAGAACAGTTCGCTCGCCGTGTCCGAGCCGAGCACCACGACATTGGCGGTGTGCTCGATCTCCGAGGTGGTGAAGAAGCGACCGGCCTCGAGGCTGCGTGCGCGGACGGAGAGCCACGAGGGCGTCGTACCGACGACGGATGTGGTCCAGTTCGAGGTGCCCGCGGTGAGTTCCAGGCTCGTCGACGCGGTCGGCGCGACCGCCGCCACGTCGGGGACCACCGACCTGTCCGCGATCGCGTCCGCGTCGGTCGTCGTCAGCGTCGTCGCCGATCCGAAGCCGCCGCGGATGCCGGCGCTGGAGGTACTCGATCCGGGCGAGACGATCAGCAGATTGCTGCCCAACGCGGCGATCTGCTCCTTCACCTTGTTCTGAGCGCCCTGCCCGAGGCCGACCGTCAGGATCACCGACGAGACGCCGATGACGATGCCCAGCATGGTCAGGACGGATCGCAGCCGGTGCGCGCGGACGGCGTCGAAGGCCGTCCGCAGGGTCTCCGTCCAGTTCACCGGGCCACCCCTCTGCCCGATTCCTCGACGATGACGCCGTCGCGGACCTGCACCTGTCGTCGTGCCCGTACGGCGACGTCGTGCTCATGGGTGATGAGCAGGATCGTGCGCCCGGTCTGCGACAGCTCGTCGAAGAGGCCGAGGACGTCGGCGGTCGAGGCCGAGTCGAGATTCCCGGTCGGCTCGTCGGCCAGGATCAGCGAGGGCTCGGTGACCAGCGCGCGGGCGACGGCGACGCGCTGCTGCTGACCTCCGGAGAGTTCACCCGGTTTGTGGTCGGCGCGATCGCCCAGGCCCACGCGCTCGAGGGCGTGGTGTGCGCGCTCGCGACGTTCGGCCTTGCCGGCACCGGCGTAGACCAGGGGCAGTTCGACATTGCGCCAGGCCGGCAGGCTGGCCAGCAGGTTGAACTGCTGGAAGCAGAAGCCGATCCGTCGATTGCGGACCAGGGCGAGTTCGGCCTCGCTCATGTGCGCGACGTTCTCACCGTCGAGGAAGTACTCCCCCTCGGTCGGCACGTCGAGGCAGCCGAGGATGTGCATCAGCGTCGACTTGCCCGACCCGGACGGGCCGACGATCGCGACGTATTCGCCCGGATCGATGCGCAGGTCGATCTCGCGGAGCGCGGCCACCTCGACGGCACCGGTCGCGTAGATCTTCCGGACCCCGCGGGTCTCGATGACCGGCGTACTCACTGGCCGCCGCCGAAACCACGCGCGGGGAGACCACCGGCCGGGAAGCCTCCACCGGGGAAGCGGGAACCGCCACTGCCCGAGGAGGAATTGCTGGTCCGCGTGAAGCCTCCGACGGCGAGCCGGATGGTGTCACCCGAGCTGAGCCCCTTGGTGATCTCGGTCTGGGAGCCATAGGTCTGGCCGACGGTCACCTCGGTCTGCACCGCCAAGCCGTCGACGACCTTCTCGACATAGGTCTTGCCGTTGCTGCTGCTCAGTGCGAGCGCCGGTACGACGAGCACATCGGTCAGCTGCTTCGTGGTGATCGCCGCCGTGACGGAGGTGCCGGCGTACAGGTTCTTGTGCAAGCCGGTGACCGTGACGGTGACCGGGAAGGTGGTCGTCGATCCGCTCGTGTCGGCCACCATGCTGACCGAGGTCACCGTGCCGAAGATGGTGCTCGTACGGGAGCTGGTGCTCGACGACGAACCATCCGAGGTGGTGGCGCTGCCGGCCCCGGAGCGGTTGACGGTCAACCCGCCGGGGAAGCCGCCGAAGCCACCCCCGCCGGACGAGGTCGACGAGCCACCCGTGGTCAGCGTGACCTGCATGCCCGTCTTGACCGAGCTGATGTCGTCGGCACTGACCGCCGCGGTGACCACGAAGCGACCGGGCTGGATCACCACGAAGGCGCTGGTCGAGGACGACGAGGAACCGGTGCCTGCGCCCGCGCCGGTACCCGCGCCGCCGCCCGACCCGGACGCCGCGGACGATCCGGAGACCGTGTCGCCGACCGCGAGGTCGGTCGAGGCGACCGTGCCCGAGATGGTGGCGCGGAGGGTGGCGTCGGCGAGATCCTTCGCCGCCTGGCTCAGCGAGGCCGTCGCCGATGCGATCTGGGCCGAGTCGGAAGCGAGCTGGGTGCTGCTCACGCCGGCGCTCGCGTCATCGCTGTAGGCCGTCTGCGCGGCGGCGAGCGCCGCCTTCGCCGACTGGTACGCCGCCTGCAGGGTGGTGTCGTCGATCCGGGCCAGCGCCTGGCCCTTGGCCACCTTCTGCCCTGCCTTGACGTAGACATGGGTGACGGTGCCCGAGACAGCGAAGTCGAGATCGGCCTCCTTGGCCGCCTCGAGGCTGCCCGACGCGGAGACAGTCTGCTTGAGGGTCGTCTTCGAGACCGTGTACGTCAACGCCTGCGTCTGGGCCGTCGAGCTGCCGGGACGCAGCAGTATCCAGCCGCCGATCCCGGCCGCCACGACGACGACACCGACCATGACCAGGACCGGGCGTCGTTTCCGACCCCGGCCGAACAGTCTCTGGGGAGCCAACCGCATCGGCAGCCTCTTTCGTCCACGCGCCGGGCCAGCCCCGGGCGTACGACGACGCTCCCGTGTTGCTCTGAGTCCTCCGTCAGACCCACCTGTGGCAGGCCTGTGGGCTCAGCTGAGAAGACGAGTCAGCCGAAGAGCAGCCAGGCCCCGACGATGCTCGGAATCCAGCCGAGGAGCAGCCAGGGATTGGGCAGCTTCTTCTGGTGGATCAGGAAGCCGACCGACATGGCGACCATGCCGAAGAGGCCCGCGATCACGAGCAGGCCGATCTGCGAGCCGACCTTCTTGTCGTCGAGGAAATAGGCCGCGATCACGATGCCCGCCGAAAGGTGGAAGATCGTGGTCGTCGCCAGGATCGACATGACCCACTTCTGCACCTGCGACAGGCTCATGCCGTCGCGGCGCGGCTGCTGCGGGCGCGGATTGTTCGGATCCATCAGGTGGCGGGCCCGGCGTACTGGCTGCTTCTGCTCTGTCATGGCCCCTCAATTGTCGGTCAATCCGGACAAGTGCACCAAAACGGGGTGGTTTTCGGACCTCGCCTGTGCAGACCCCCGAACGACGGTTAAGGTCTAGGCGCACGCTTACGCCCTACAAAGCCCGCGCGATCGGCGCCCGGGATCTCGATTTTCGGAGGAACAATGGCGGAGACCTACGTCACCTACAACGGATACCAGTACGACGCCCGCATCCT
>JASLCW010000476.1 GCA_030151765.1 Marmoricola sp. | reverse complement strand
GCGCAGCAGTTTGGGCGCGTGCTGGAGCTGGCTGGTGCGAACATCAAACTGGCGAAAGGCGGGCATTTTATCAGGATTGTAGAGGGCGGTATAAATCGGTGCAGTCGGGAAGGCCTCGTGTAGTGCCAGTACGACATTTTCGGCGCCGCCCATCGTCATCAGCCAATCGCAAACGATGGCAATTTTTGGTGGGGTTGTCATTATTTTGCTCCTTGTTTACGGATAACAACAGCGATGGTTTTGAATAAGATTTTAATATCGAGCCAGAACGACCAGTTTTGGGCGTAAAAGACTTCGAGCTCGATGCGTTCGTCAAAGCTGAGATTGCTGCGACCCGACACTTGCCATAGGCCGGTCACGCCTGATTTAACACTATGCAGAAGTGCGGTGCGACTGCGGGAGAATTTGGCTTCTTGTGGGAGGATGGGGCGTGGGCCAACCAGGCTGAGATCGCCACGGAACACGTTATATAACTGCGGTAATTCATCGAGCGAAGTGGCTCGTAGGAACGCGCCAAATCGGGTGATACGCGGATCGTTTTCGACCTTGTGATGAGTGCGGTATTCTTGCGCCAAGTCAGGGCGACCCATATCTTCGAACTCGAGCGAGGCGTCCTTTTTGCCGTAGGCACTGCCCATGCTGCGGAATTTGATCAGCTGGACGGGGCGCGAGAACTGGCTGAGGCGTTTGCTGACGTAAAAGACCGGGCCGGGATTGATGATTTTTTGCAGAATAATCAGCAGCAGGAATACGGGCGAGAGCAGAATGAGCAGGAGTCCGGAAACGATTTTATCGAAGATGCTTTTGGCGATAGCGCCCCAGCCGATGAGAGGTGTTTGGCTGACTGAAATCATTGGATAGCCCAAGAAAACATCGACGGTGTTTTTGCCGGTGTAGAACTCGGAATCGCCGGGGATAAAGCTGTAGCTAATGTGATTGACCTGAGCGGCAGCCAGCACGCGCTGGTTGTGCTCATCGCTATCGTAGAAATCGGTTTGGATAATGGTGGTGATTTTGAGTTCCTGGAGCTGTGAGAGGGCCTTCCCTATTGATGTAAAATGTACAACGTCTAATCCAGATGGCACAATTTTGCCTGGGCCGGCGATGGCCACGATTTTGAAACCGCTGCGGGCAGTAAATGACAAATTATCGGCGATATCGCGGGTGGCGTTGCTATTTCCAACGATGAGCACGCGCCGAATGCCGCGGCCGAATCGGAACATAATATTACGAATGGTGCGCATAAGTTCACGTTCGAACAGGAGTAATCCAAAAGAAATAGCCAGGGCGTAGGCGGCAACCAGGCGAGCCGGGAAAAGGTGTCGCTGGCTAATATATTCCCAGCCGATAATCAGGAGAATACCGATGAAGGCGCCGATGGCGATCTTGCCCCATTCAACGAGGCGGCGCGTGTAGGTGCGGCTGTCGTAGAGTCCGAGAATGGCGAAGACGAAAATCCAGAACGGCACGATGGCCACAAAAGCCATGATGTAGTCGTCGGCATAGACGGCGTTGAGGAGTGGTCGATGGTCGATTTGGACACGGATGACATAGGCCAAGGTAAAGGCGAGCAACAGGGCAACAATATCGGCGCAGACGAGGATGAGACTGTAGAGCTTGGTATTCTTGGTTGGCATTAGGTTTAGTATACCATTTTTTAGAGGTGAAAATAATTGTATACTAAAGGGCATGAACGCTTCACGACTGGCTCGCCTATTGATTGCACTTGAGGCTCTTGTATTGGTGGGGCTTGCGCTGCACACACCAGTGACGGTGTGGCTGGAAACGATCTGGCCGCAGCACGGTGATCTATTGAAAGCCTGGAAAGAGATTGTAATGGGCGTGTGCTTGGCGCTGGTGGTGGCGCTGGTGACAATGCGTCGCTGGTGGCGGCGGGTGCTGCGCGATCGGTTGGTGCAGGCAGTGGCGGCGTATGGGCTGCTGCATTGTGGTTTGCTGTTGTGGCGATCGCAGGGGTTTGCGGCGGCAACGGCTGGCATGCTGATCGATTTGCGCTATATATTGTTCTTTGTGTTGGTGTATGTGACGGTGCTGCTGTATCCATCGGCGCGGCGTGTGTTACTGACGGCAGCGGGCGCGGGCGCGGTGATTATCTTGGGGTTTGCATTGCTGCAGGTGACGGTGCTGCCGCCGGACGTGCTGGCGGCGATCGGGTATAGTAAGACGACGATTTTGCCGTATTTGACGGTTGATCAGAATCACGATTTCATCAGGATTAACAGTACATTGCGTGGGCCGAATCCGTTGGGCGCGTATGCTGGGGCGGCGTTGGCGCTGCTGGCGGCGTATGCGGTGCGACATCGGCGCGTGATGCATCGCCAGCAATGGATTGTACTTAGTGTATGTATAACAATAAGCATAATGGCGGTATGGGTGAGCTATTCACGCAGCGCATTGGTGGCGGCTGCAGTGGCGCTGCTCGCGGTGCTGGCGATTGCCCTGTTTGGCTCGGTGCAACGCGTACGTTGGTGGTTGCTGGGCGGTGCCCTGTGTGTGGTGCTGGCGATTGGCGGCGTGGCAGCGGCGCGCGAAACGCCGTTTGTATCGAACGTGTTTTTCCATGATAACCAAGTGAGTGGCAGCGCACATAAGTCTGATGATGGTCATGCCTCGTCGCTGCGTGATGGTATGGCTGAGGTGGCGAGCGAGCCGTTGGGGAATGGCATTGGCAGTACGGGATCGGCGTCGCTGCGCGGGAGTGAATCGCGCATTATCGAGAATCAATACCTGTTCACGGCACATGAATCGGGCTGGCTCGGGCTGGCGTTATATAGTGTGATTTTTGTGATTGGCATGATAGGTGCGTGGCGGCGACGAGCTGATTGGTTGGCATTGGGTGTATTTGGTAGTGGTGTTGGCTTGGCGCTGATCGGCCTACTGTTGCCGGTGTGGGCTGACGACACGGTGTCGATCGTGTGGTGGGCACTACTGGCAACTGCACTAGCGACTCGCCTATCAGCAGCACAAAAAGGAGACGGACATGACCGAAAAAAACGCACGCGCAAGTAAAAAACAACAGGAATTGCTGGCGTATATTGATACCTTTATCAAAGGCACAGGCTACGGGCCGAGTTACCGTGAGGTGATGCGGGCATTGGGATATAAATCGGTGTCGACGGTGGCAACACATATTGACGGACTGATTGCCAAGGGTTATCTGCGTAAGGCTGACCATTCGGCACGCTCACTGGAGGTAGTGAGTATGGTGTCTGACGAAGTGGCAGCCACACACCACGTATGGTTGGTGGAGACGCTCAAGCGCCAAGCAACGACGGCAACACCCGAGCAGCAGGCGGCCTTTGTGCAGACGCTCGACGCGCTGGGTATTACCCATGATCTCACCTCGTAAATACCAGGTGACAAAAGCATAAACGATATGTACACTAAGTACTAGCATGAATCCGCAACAGCAGCCGCCATTTGACCCGAATCAAGGTACGGTGCCGCCTCAAACGCCAGGCGGTGTTCCTCCCTATCCGCCGCAGCAGCCGATGACTCCACCACCGGCCTATCCGCCGCAGCCCGAGCCGGTCACACCACAATATCCACCGCAACAGCAAGCGGGTTCCTATTTGCAGCCTGTGCAGTACAATCCGTATCGTCCGCCGCGTCAGGATGCTGCACCTGCGCCAGGGGTGCTGAAGCCGCTCAGTATGGCGACACCCAAGAAAACGAAAGAGCTTCATAGTCCGGTATCACTACTCATTAACGACTGGTTTAAGCGCCACTGGAAGGCGTTTGGCTTGTCGGTACTGGGTGTGTTGGTGCTGGCTTCGGTGATTTACCAAGTGGTGTACCCGAGTGGTCGGCTACTGCCAGGCACGGTCGTGGATGGCGTTGCGGTCGGCGGTATGCGCAAAGATGATGCCGCCAAGAAACTGAACGACATGTATGGCCAGCAAAAGGTGAGGATTTATTTTGGTTCTGCTTCGGCGCCGTTTTTGTCGCCAGCGCTGAAGGATGTCGGTATTAAAGTAGCGAACGAGAGTCGTATTAATGATATTTCACCGCCATTTTTGATTCGGTTTGTGCCGGGTGCGTTTTTGTTTGCCGGATCGATGAGCAAGGCGGGTCCACTGGCCTATGAGTACGATAACGACAAGATTCAGTCGTACACGCTGAGCAAAGTGGGTGATACATGTGAGATTCCAGCTAAGAATGCCACGCTGAAGCTGGTGGATAGTAAGCTGCAGGTTGAACCGTCGCTGCCGGGTGGTATTTGTGACCTGGCGGATTTCCAGCAAGAATTATCTAAGCTCAAGCCGACCGGTGACGATGATAAGATCCGCATTGCTACCAAGGATAATCCAGCGGCGATTGACGATGACAAGGCGCGTCAACTGGCCGACAAATTGAATGATCGGCTCAAAACTCCGGTGCCTATTTCGGTGGCAGGGTCACTACAGGAAATCCCCGGCCGTATCGTGATGAGTTGGTTTGATTTTAAGGCGGACGTACCTGAAAAAGTCGTCGACAATAGCGCTAACGAGACGGCTCGCCTGCTATACGAAATCAACGATAAGCGATTTGGTGATTATATGAATGGTGATATTTCGGCCAAGGT
>JASLCW010000217.1 GCA_030151765.1 Marmoricola sp. | reverse complement strand
CGATCGAGCGGGAGCAGGAACTCCGCGGCAACCTCTAGAGGCCGCCGTACTCAGCAGTTCGGCAGCTTGGTCGGCGACACGGCCGAACCGAAGACGTACCAGCCGCTGGAACGTTCGGCCATCTGGACGACCAGGCTGATCCTGGTCGTCGCGCCGGCGTCGGTGGTGACCGCCATGCACACGCCGAAGGCCGAGGAGACGCCCATCATGCCGACCTGTTGGATGCGCTCGACGATGCGCTTCCAGGTCCCGCCGCCGGCGGCAGCCTGGGCGACCTGCTTCTGGACGGTCTGGAAGGTCGTCGCCGAGCTCAGCTTCCGGACCCGCGGGTCCATCCGCCCGGAGCGCATCGAGGTCAGCGTGGCGACGCTCCAGTCGACGTAGGCGCGGACGAAGCGCTTCTGCGCGGGGGTGAGCCGCGGCAGCACGAAGCGGGTGGCGATCTCCGGGAAGTTGGTCCGCGCCCCCTTCGGCGGGGTGGGGAGTGCGGAGTTGACGTTCTGAGGGCTGCCGATGGTCGTCTGGACCGACGAGCCGCACCCGGTCAGGAGGAGGGCGAGCGCGACCGCGCCGACTGCCCGGACGATCGGTGCGGACAGGCGTCTTCTACTCGGCAAGAGGTGCTCCGTCGCAGCAGTTCGCCTTCATGTGGCAGTGCGGACACAGCCATCGAGTGGCGATCGGGTCGAACTGCTTTCCGCAGAAGTCGCACGGCATGGCCGCAAGCCTACGACGGCGGTGGCCCCGACTCGGGGACCACCGCCGTCGCGGGCGGACGCGATGGCGTCCGGTCAGCTCTCGTTGCCGATCCCGGCGCCGACCTGCAGAGCGTCCTCGCGCTCGACGCGGTCGAGATCGTTCAGCTCGGGCTGCTCGATCGTGCCGGCGTCGGCGGCCTCCAGTGAGCGGTGGACGGTCGAGAGAACCACGGTCGCAACGATCAGCGCACCGGTGGCGATGTAGAAGGGGAGATGCGCCTGCGGGTCGACGTGCTCGACCAGCTTGCTGGCCACGAAGGGGGCCAGGCCACCGCCGATGAAGCGGACGAAGCCGTACGTCGCCGAGGCCACGGGTCGCTCGACGGGCGCGATGCTCATCACGGCCGTCGTGACCAGGGTGTTGTTCACGCCGATGAAGGCTCCCGACACGATCACCGCGACGATCACGAGCGCGTGGTTTCCGGGCCAGATCGCGACGACCAGCAGGTCGATCGCCATCAGCACGAAGTTGCCGTACAGCGAGCGCGCGGTTCCGAAGCGGGAGCGGACCGCGGGTGCGCCCCAGATCGCGAAGACGGCGACCAGGATGCCCCAGCCGAAGAAGACGAAGCCCAGCTGGTGCGGGGTGATGTCGCCCATCATGTACGGCGTGTAGCCGAGCATGGTGAAGAAGGCCCAGTTGTAGAGCAGGCCGACGATGCTCGTGGTCGCCAGGCTCCGGTGACGCAGTGCCTTGATCGGCTCCGTGATGCTCTCCTTGCGCGGTGACTTCGGGAGATCGGGGAGCAGGACGAGCGTTGCGACGAGGGAGATCGCCATGAGGACGGCGACGCCGAAGAAGGGGCCGCGCCAGCTGATCGATCCGAGCTCGCCGCCCAGCAGCGGCCCGGAGGCGATGCCGATGCCCAGCGCCGTCTCGTACAGGATGATCGCGCCCGCGAAGCCGCCGCGCGCGGAACCCACGATCACCGACAGCGACGTGGCGATGAAGAGGGCATTGCCCAGGCCCCAGCCGGCGCGGAAGGCGACGATCCCGGAGATGCTGCCGCTGGCTCCGGCGAGCGTCGCGAAGATGACGATGAGGAGCAGGCCCACGATCAGGGTGCGCTTGGCGCCGATGCGACTGGAGACCCAGCCGGTGACCAGCATCATCACCGCGGTGACGACCAGGTAGCTGGTGAAGAGCAGTGAGATCTCGGACGGCGTGGCGCCCAGCTGGTCACGCAGCGAGGGAAGGATCGGGTCGACGAGGCCGATGCCCATGAAGGAGATCACGCAGGCGAAGGCGACGGCCCAGACGGCCTTGGGTTGTTTGAAGGGACTCGGGGCCGGGGTGCCGGCGCCGTGAGCGTGGTTCACAGGATGCCTCTCTTGGGAGATGGTGCGGAGTTGTCGGCGAGGAGCCCGCGCAGGACGTCGATCGCGACCTTGAGGTCGTCGGCGTCGTGGCGGCCGCTGCGACGGAAACGGGCGGCGAAGATCTCGCCGATCTCGGCCCGGAAGTCGTGGAGCTGCCGGCGACCGTCCGGGGTCAGCCCGACGACGCTGCGCCGGGCATCGTGCGGATCGGACTCCTTGGTGACCCAGCCGTTGGCGAGCAGGCTGCTCACGGTCCCGGACATGGTCGGCTGGGAGCAGCGATCCGCGTCGGCCAGTTCGGTGACGCTCAGGTCGCCGTACTCGTCGAGCAGCGAGAGCACCCGGACCCCGACGGGCTGGTCGGTCGCCCGGCGCATCGCCCGTACGACGCGTGCGGCCTGGACGCCCAGGTCGCTGCTGAGTGCTTCGAGGTCGGGGGAGTCGGTCACGCCTCCAAGATACATCGAAAACCTATGTAGGTTACCTATGTATTTATGTGAGCCGCGTCACCGGATGCCGGGGGCGGTGCCTCAGAAGGGCGGTCGGCCGGTGCCGCCGACGCGGAAGCGGCCCCACGGGTCGACGTCCGAGAGGCGTCCCTCGGCGACCCCGTGCCGGGTCGCGAGGGCGACCCGGCCGCCGTTGCCGATCGCGTCGATCGCCGGGTCGGCGGCGAGCCGGCCGTACCAGTGGAAGCTGCCGTCGATCGGGTCGAAGAAGCCGCGCAGCCGGGCGGTCGTCTCGACCCGGTCCTCGCCCGCGGTGATCGTGGCGGGGCCGTCGTAGGCCTCACCGGGCTCGTGCGCGTCCATCACGCCTCCTTCTTGCCGGCGGCCTTGCGGGGCGTCGTGCGGGTCGTCTTGTCGGTCGTCTTGTCGGGCACGGCGTGCGGTCCGGCCAGGTCGACCAGGGTGACGCCCTGCTCGCGGGCGGTGCCGTCGAAGGCGTGCCAGATGAAGTCGGCGAGGTACTTGGCGGCGTTCTTGCGGCTCATCGTGTGCCGGCGCAGCCACCACTCGCCGTGCGCCAGGCCGAGGCCGACCACGCCGTGAGCCCACGGCTCGGCGCCGGCCGTCTGGAAGCCGCGAGCACCGAGGTAGTCGCCGATGGTGCGGGCGAGGGCGGCGGCGATCAGTTCCTTGCCGTCGCGCAGCGGGTCGTCGCTGGTGCGATGTTCGACGAGCAGGAAGAAGACCTTGGGGTGTTGTGAGATGAAGCGCAGATAGGCCTCGCAGCCGGCATTGATCTTGGTGCGCGGGTCGGTGTCGGCGAAGAGGGTCTCGAGGAGGATGCGCAGGACCTCGTCGGCGGCCCATTTGCCGACCGCGCGGTAGAGATCGTCCTTGTCCTCGAAATAGCGATAGAGCACCGGCTTGCTGACGCCGGCCACCTCGGCGATGTCCGCGATGCTGGCGCCGGTGCCATGGGCGTCGATGGCCTCGATCGCGGCCGCGACGAGGGTCGCGCGCCGCTCCTCGCGGTGCTGGTCCCAGCGGGCCGAACGTCGATCCACGGTGTTCTTGTCCTCACTCACGTGTGCCAGTGTAGATTAGGTGTTACCGCTGGTAACAGATGAACCCGATCGAGGGAGTTGACGATGACCGCGACTGTGCCCGCCCGAGCCGACCTGGCCGAGCTGCGCGACCCGTTGGCCGACCGCCTGCTGAAGTCCTCTGCACGTCACAACTATGACCCCGAGGTCGATCTGGACTGGGACGCCGAGCCGGTGCCCGGCCTGTGGTACATGCAGCCCGAGCGCATGTCGCTCTACGGCACGCCCCTGTGGGAGACGCTGTCGCAGGAGAAGCGGATCGAGCTGTCGAAGCACGAGATCGCCTCCGTCGCGAGCGTCGGGCTCTGGTTCGAGATCGTCCTCATGAAGCTCCTGCTGCGCGAGGTCTACAAGCGCGATCCGCGCAGCGACTGGGTGCACTATGCGCTCACCGAGGTGGCCGACGAGTGCCGCCACTCCACGATGTTCGGCAAGGCGATCGACCGCTTCGGGGTGCCGGCGTACGGGCCGCGCCCGGAGGCCTACCGGGTCGCTAAGCTCTCCGGGATCGCCCTGCACGGGCCCGCGATGTACGCCGCCACGCTGATCGGTGAGGAGCCCGTCGATCGCTGGCAGCGCGACCTGATGAACGACGAGCGCATCCAGCCCCTGGTCCGCATGGTCGCCCGGATCCATGTCATGGAGGAGGCCCGCCACGTGAGCTTCGCTCGCGAGGAGGTCGCCAAGGGAGTGGCCGGCCTGAGTCCGCTGAAGCGCAAGGCGCATCAGTTGATGGCCGCAGAAGCGGCGTACGTGACGATGCGCTCGCTGGTGAACCCCGAGGCCTACGCCGCCGTCGGCATCGATCCGCGCGAGGGCCGCCACCAGGCGCTGGCGAATCCGAACTATCGCGCCACCATCGCCTGGATGGGCGAGAAGGTGATGCCCTTCCTGGCCGAGCACGACATGATCGGCGGCGGACGTGCCCGGA
>JASLCW010000204.1 GCA_030151765.1 Marmoricola sp. | reverse complement strand
TCGAGCCGTCGCCCCAGATGTTGACGTCGTCGGACTGCATCGCCCGGACCAGGACGGTGCCGGTGACGGCGCGCCCCAGCGGGGTGGTGTTGAAGTAGGCCTTCGCGCCCGAGCGGATGTGGAAGGCACCGCAGGCGAGCGCGGCCAGACCCTCCTCCACCAGCTGCGGCTTGATGTCGACGGCACGCGCGATCTCGGCGCCGTACTGCTTGGCCCGGCCCGGGACGCCGGAGATGTCCGGCTCGTCGTACTGGCCGATGTCCGCGGTGTAGGTGCACGGAATCGCGCCCTTCTCCCGCATCCAGGCGACGGCGACGGAGGTGTCGAGACCTCCGGAGAAGGCGATGCCGACGCGCTCGCCGGCGGGCAGGGAGGTGAGAACCTTGGACACGAGCAGAAGTATGCATCTCAATGCATGACTATGCAAACTTGCTGCCCTGCGGATTGCCGTTCGACAGATCTCGGAGGCTCGCGGACACTCGCGCGATGACAAGGTCACCACTCGGGAGGCACCATGGCAGTCATGATCAGCGCGCCCCTGGACAAGCCGGCAGGCGAAGCCTTCACCGCGGCAGACCTGGAGTTGATGCCCGATGACGGGCGCCGCTACGAGATCATCGACGGGGTGCTCATCGTGAGTCCGTCTCCAGCCCCACGCCACCAGCAGCTGGTTCTCGAACTCGCGGTCCGGCTCCGCGAGGCGTGCCCGGACACACTCCGAACCTATGTAGCGCCCCTCGACGTCAAACTCGACGACAACACGGTCATGGAGCCCGACGTGCTGGTGGCGCGTCGATCGGATGTCGGCGAGACGAACATCCCGACTGCGCCACTGCTCGCCGTCGAGGTGCTGTCACCTCGCACGCGGGCCTTCGATCTCAACCTCAAGGCCGAACGGCTCGCGCGGGCCGGCTGCCCGTCGTACTGGACCATCGATCCGGAGGGACCTCGTCTCATCGCCCGGGAACTGCGTGAGAGCGGGTACGTCGTCACCGCGGACGTCAGCGCCGACGAAGTCTTCGCCGCCGACCTTCCCTACCCGGTCAGCTTCCGAGTCGGCGACCTGCTCGAGAAGTAGTCTCAGATCGCGCAGCCATCGGGACCGCAGACATCGTCTCCCCCGACCAGGTCGAGCTTCGGCCGCGACTCGGTCCAGGCACGGTCGAGAACCTGGCTGAAGACCTCGGCGGGCTGAGCACCGGCGACGCCGTACTTGCGATCGATCACGAAGAAGGGCACACCTGTCGCGCCGAGGGCGCCCGCTTCGGCGATGTCGCGGTCGACCTCGGCCTCGTACTCACGGCTCTCCAGGACCTCCCGGACGCGCCGTTCGTCGAGGCCGACGGCAGCAGCCAGTTCCTGCAGGGTCTCGTGTCGAGCGACATTGGCGCCCCTCACGAAGTAGGCCTCGAGCAGCGCCTCCTTGAGCTCGAGCTGCTTGCCCTCCGCCTCGGCGAGGTGCAACACCCGGTGGGCATCACGGGTATTGGCGTGGATCGAGTCGTGGTGCCGGAAGAGCAGACCCTCCTCGGCCGCGGTCGCCTCGACCCGGTCGATCATCTGGTTGCCGCCGGCCTCGCCGCCGCCGTACTTGCGGCCGAGCATCTGTGCCACCGACTCGGTGGCCTCCGTGGGCGCACCCGGGTCGAGCTCGAAGGACCGGTAGCGGATCTCGACCTCGTCGGCGTGCCCGAACTCGCCGAGCGCCTTCTCGAGGCGGCGCTTGCCGATGTAGCACCAGGGACACGCGACGTCGGACCAGATTTCAATCAACACACAGGTTCGAACCTGTTGCAGGGCCGCGTTGTTCCCTAGTGTCGAGACATGGCCATCGCGGACGAGAAGTACATCGCTTTCACGACCTATCGGAAGTCCGGCGAGGCCGTGTCCTCACCGGTCTGGGTGAACCCGGTCAGCGACGGCCGGATCGGCTTCTGGACCGCGATGGGCTCGGGCAAGACCAAGCGGCTGAAGAACAATCCGCGGGTCACCGTCCAGCCCAGCGACGCCCGTGGCCGGGTCAAGGCCGGGAGCTCCCCGATCGAGGGCACCGCGGAGATGGTGCAGAGCGGCCCGCTCTTCGACGAGGTCCAGCAGAAGGGCAAGAAGAAGTACGGCGTGATGGTCGGCATCAGCCGGACGATGGGCAAGCTGTTCGGCATGCAGAAGTCCGGCCAGACCTACGCCGACACCGTCGTCCTGGTCCGTCTCGACAAGCAGTAGCAGCTCAGGGGATCGTCACCTCCCCGACCGGGAAGGGATTGTGCGCGACCTCCCAGCGGAAGCCGTCGGGGTCGGCGAAATAGCCCGAGTAGCCGCCCCAGTTGCGGCGTACTGCCTCGTGCACCTCCGCGCCCGCCGCGCGGGCGGTCGCCAGGACGGCGTCGACCTCGGCGGCGTCGTAACAGTTGTGCGCGAGCGTGAAGGGTGGCGTGCCACCACGCTGCACCGGGCCGATCTCCTTGACCGCCTCCGACTCCGCCCACAGCGAGAGCACCACCTTGTCCGCGACGTGGAGCATCACCACCTCGCCGGGCACGTCCATCGCCGCCTCCCACCCGAGCCCGTCGAGGTAGAAGCGACGTGTGGCATCGAGGTCGCCGACCACGAGTGTGACGAAGTTGATTCGCTGGTCCATGCCCACACGGTAAGGGCCCGCACCGACAGCGTCGTCAGTGCGCGAGTTCGGGATCCCAGCGGTTGGCGATCAGCTTGAAGCTCGGCATGTCCTCGAGCGAGGTGGTCGCCTCGTAGATCCGCTCGTACGACGTGCTCCGGACCCGCCACCGGCCGTCGGCGTCGCGACGGTACTCGTCGCGGTAGTAGCCCGCCCCCTGGATCAGCACCTTGAAGTCGGGGACGATCACGGTGTCCTCGAAGGCCCACGAGCCGGTCGCGGTGTCGCCGTCGACCTCGATCTCGGGGTGATTGGCGATGTGGCTGGTGATGATGCCCGGGCCCAGGGTCGAGGACATGTAGTCGACGACGGCGGCGCGCGAGTCGAAGTGCAGCGGCTCCCCCATCGCCTGGGTGCCGTAACGGGCGACCACGTCCTCGATCAGGCAGTCGCCGAAGGGCGCCCAGTCCTTGAGATCGAGAGTCCTGAAGTAGCGGTACTTGAGCTGCCTGATCTCTTCGATCGACGCAAGGTCCATGAGAAAGCACTCTAGAACAGGTTCTGGGTATTGACCCTGAGATGCCCTGAGGGGAATCAGGGTCGAAGGCAGCGACTTCCCCGATGCGGCACCCGGTACGCCGGGACGAGGGTGAGGCCCATGATCACCATCAACTCCCTCACCAAGCGTTACGGCGACCACCTCGCCGTCGATGACGTGACCTTCACCGCCGGGACCGGCCGCATCACCGGCTTCCTCGGACCCAACGGCGCCGGCAAGTCGACCACGATGCGGGTCATGGTCGGGCTCACCCGCCCGACCAGCGGTACGGCGCTCATCGACGGCCGCAGCTTCTCCGATCTCCCCAACCCCGGTCTCGAGGTCGGGGTGCTGCTCGACGCATCGGCGCAGCACGCCGGGCGGACCGGACGCGAGATCCTCTCGATCGCCCAACGCACGATGGGCCTCCCCCGGATGCGCGTCGACGAGATGCTGCGTCACGTCGGACTCACCCAGGACGAGGCCGACCGGCGGGTCCGCAACTACTCACTCGGCATGCGGCAACGCCTCGGCATCGCGGCCGCACTGATCGGCGAGCCCGGCGTACTGATCCTCGA
>JASLCW010000178.1 GCA_030151765.1 Marmoricola sp. | reverse complement strand
CGACGCGGATGCGCTCGACGAGGCCGAGCGCCGAGCGCAGCTCCTGATCCATATCCGGCGTCGCTCGCGGCCCCTACACGATGTGCCAGGTGCATTCGGACCCACGCGACGTCAACATCTTCATTGCACCGGACCGCTCCCGTGCCGTCCTGATCGACTGGGAGTATGTCGGCGCCGGCGACGGATATCTGGACTTGGCGATGTTTGCGGCGTCCAGTGACATGGACGAAGCGGAGGAGGAGCTGCTGATCGCCGCGTACGCTGGTGCGCCTGACCCGCACGCGCTTGCGATCGTGCGCGTCTACCGCAGTCTGTGCATGGTCCGCGAGGCCCTCTGGGGTGTTCTTGCGAGCAGGCTGACCTTCCTGGACGATTTCGACCACCTCACCTACACGCGACAGTCCCTGCAGCGGCTGGATCAGACGGTCGAGAGCGACACATTCCGCGCGTCGCTGGCGCTGCTCGAGGATGCCCGGTGAGGCAGGCCCGGGCCGTCCTGTGGGACTTGGACGGCACCTTGGTCGACAGCCAGCCCTACTGGTTCGAGTCTGAGACCGAGCTGGCCCGCCGGCACGGCTTCGCATGGACCGAGGAGGACAGCCTCGCGCTCGTGGGCCTGGACATGATGGACGCCGGTCGATACGTCTGCGGTCTCACCACCCGACCCCTGACCCCCGAGCAGGTCGTGGAGGAGTTGATCGACGGGGTCGTGTGGCGCATGCAGGAGCATGTCCCTTGGCGTCCGGGAGCGCGCGAGCTACTCGAGGCGCTCGCTTCCCGCGGGGTCCCGAATGCACTGGTGACGATGTCGTACAGGCGTTTCGTGACCCCGGTGCTCGCTGCCTTGCCCCGTAACACGTTTGCCGCGATTGTGACCGGAGACGAGGTCTCACGCGGCAAGCCGCACCCGGATCCGTACCTGGCCGGGGCGACCGCTACCGGGGTGGAGGCGTCGGCGTGCGTCGCCGTCGAGGACAGTCTCACGGGGATGCGCAGCGCACTCGCGGCCGGATGCCGTGTGCTCGTCGTGCCTAGCCATGCGCCCGTTCCAACCGAGGCTCATCGTCACGCGACGTCGTTGACCGCCCTGTCAGTGGACGAGGTGTTGGCCGTCTAGTGTGGCGCTGGTCGTATCTCTGCGCCTGCCACTCGATCTGCTCGGATAGCAGTCCGCCGGACTCATTGACCTGGGAGGGGTCCTAGGGCTCGGTGGCGGAAAGTTCCCATAGAGATGCGGGTACGGCCCGCTTAGATTTTCCGAATCGGGCACTTCGGGGTGCTGCCCGACGACGCGAGTTCGTCTCGTGTCCTGGTCCGCCGAGTCGAGCACTCCGCATCGTCAGCCCACGACGTTGCGACGACCGGAAGGGCTTGCCCGGCCACAGCAACCAGAGACCGCGGATCAGCGCCCACTGCGTGATCGTAAGGAGATCGAATGGATATCGAGTTGGTGCAACGGTTCGACGAAGTCGACTGGAGTCCTTTGGACGAGCCGCTCGACGCTCGTGGCTTCGGGCTGCTCCTCGGCCTGACCGTCCTCGTTCCTGTCGTGGCTCTTATCGTGGGGGTGGTGTTGTGAGTACGACGCAGACCAGCGCTTCGATCGAGGGTAGCCTGCCACTGAACCGCGAGGCCAAGACCTGGGGGGCCCTCGCCATCTTCGGCAACACGGCCTCCGCGGCCGTGGCGACCTGGTGCTTCATCACCGGGGGGTTCATCGCGTCCTACACGGGCGCCGGCCGCGGTTCTCTCGCGATCTTCGCCGGCACGCTCATCGGCGTTTTTCTTGCGACCTTCGCCGCAATGCCCATGGCCAGCCGCTACGGGGTCGAGGCGGTGCGGTCTACGCGGCCGACGCTCGGCACCCGCGGCTCGATGTTCACCCTCGCCCTGGTCGTCGCCATCCTCGTCGGCTGGAACTCGGTCCTGACCATCTTCCTGGGCCAGGCGTCGATGGAGGCACTGCACGCGATGGGCGTGACCTCGTCTGCCCAGAGCGGAACCATGGTGGCTGTGCTCGGGGTGGTACAAGCGGGCATCGTGTTCGCTCTGCTGTGGCGTGGTCCGGACGTCCTGCGGGTCGCCGGACCGGTCATCGCGATCACGGTCCTGGTCCTCGCTGTCGTGATCATGATCTTCCTGATCGCGCAGTTCGGCTGGGGCGCGATCGCCCACGCTCAGCCGCTCGCTCCGCTGAAGTCCGGCCAGACCAACTACGCGCTTGTGGTTGAACTCGGTGTCTCGGGCGCGGTGGCCTGGTGGCCGTATGTCGGCGGCCTGACCCGCCATTCGATGTCCACCCGCAGGGCGATCGTGCCGACCGTGTCGGGCCTGGGTTTCATGATGAGCGCGATCCTGGTGGTGGCCCTGTTCGCCGCGCTCGTCATCCCGGAGTCGGCCGGTAATCCCACTCTCTTCATGATCAAGATCGGCGGGCCCGCTCTCGGACTCGTGGCGATGGCCTTCATGATTCTGGCCAATGTCGGTACGACGATGGTCGGCGTCTACGCGGCGACCTTGGCGCTGAAGCAGACCCCGGCGATCGATCGGCGGTTGGGCTGGCGCACAACGACCCTGCTGGCGCTGGCTCCCATGCTCGTCGTGGTGGTCTTCTTTGCCACCCCGTTCATGGATCACTACGGCACCTTCCTTGCTTTCGCTGGGGTGACCCTCGGGCCGGTGTGCGGTATGCAGATCGCTGACTACTACCTGCTGCGACGCCAGCGCCTGGATTTCCGCGCTTTGTACGACGACTCGTCGCCGACGTACCGGTACGTCGGTGGATTCAACCCAGTCGGGTTCGTCTCGCTCGCGGCCGGTGTCGGCACCTACCTGTTCATGCTCGATCCGGTGATGTTCGAACCAGGCCCGGGTTTCATCTATCTGACCGCCTCGGTCCCGGCTTGTGTGGCGTCCTGCGTGGTCTATGTCATCGGGATGAAGGTGTGTGGTGGCCTGCTGCGCGGCAGTCAGCCCATGCCGGAGCACCTCCCTTCGCCGTCTCGACGCACCTGACGCCCGGTCTGCTGTCGGTCGGGTGCCTTGGACGCAGGATCCGGAGGTCGCTGTCTCAGGTGAGTTGCTGGAAGAGGGACACGATGATCCCCTCCGGCCCGCGCACATAGGCCATCCGCACGCTGCTCTCGTATTCGCCGACGCCGCCGACCAGCCCGTAGCCCTCTGCGGCGACGGCCTCCACCGCGGCTGGGAGGTCGCCGACCTCGAAGGAGACATTGCGAATCCCGAGTTCGTTTGCCATCGCCGTTGGTGAGCCGGGTAGGTGATCGGGTGTGACGAAGCTGGAGAGTTCGATGCGGGAGCCGCCGCCGGGCGGGCGGAGCATGACGATCCTGCAGTGTGAGCCGGGAATCCCGCAGACCGTGTCCACGAACTCGCCTTCGACCGATCCGGTGCCCTCGACCTCGAGGCCCAACATGACGAAGAAGGCAGTCACCGCGTCCAGATCGGCGACGGTGATGCCCACGTGGTCGAAGCGTCGTACGTGTGTCACGAAGTCTGCCCTCCTGTTGATTGCACTCCCCGACACTCCGTCGTCGCGCCGCCTCGGTCAACCCGGTTAGCGTGGACATGTGCCGAATCGCCTCGCGTCAGCAACGAGCCCCTACCTCCTGCAGCACAAGGACAATCCCGTCGACTGGTGGGAATGGGGTCTCGAGGCCTTCGCGGAGGCGCGGCGGAGGGATGTGCCGATCCTGCTCTCCGTCGGGTACGCCGCGTGCCACTGGTGCCACGAAAGCCTCGCGTAGACGGTCATCGACGAGTGTCGACGTTTCCGCTGGTCAGAGGGGGTGTGGCTGTTCAGCTCGGTTCACGTCGTATCGCTGTTTGACGCCGTTTCCGGGGCTTCGTGTATCACTCTCGTGTATCACTCGGGCCCGTCGACGACGTGTCAGGCGACTTAACACGTCCGGCGGACGTGTTAAGTATTCGGCCGATTCTTAACACGTTCGGTCTGCTCGCGTCAGGGCCCGAACGCGCCGATCGGGATGACCTGGACGCCATCGGAACGCCGCCCGCCGACGCCGGTCGAAGTGATGACGCCAAGGCACGCAGGTTCCTTATGGCGGTCGGTGTCGATGTTCGCTGCGAATCGGAGAAGCGATGCAGCGGCCGCGTCGACGTCACGTGGGTTGAGCTTCACCTCGAAGGCTGCCCATTTGTTGTCGCGGGCGGTCACGACGGCATCGACCTCGTTGCCGTTAGAGTCTCGCCAAGAGTCGACCTGCGCTCGGTGCAACTGCGAGTAGATCCGAAGATCCCTGATGGCGAGCGCCTCGAAGTGGAAGCCGGTCGCGAGATAGTCGGTCTTCAGTTCGGCGCTGCCGATGTTGAGCGCAGCAGTTCCGATCGACGGGTCGACGAAGTAGCGGACGGGAGCCGCGCGCAGTCGGGTGCGCGAGCGCATGTGGGGCCGCCACGCCGCGGAGTCGTCGGTGAGACCGAGTCGGGCCAGTGCGTCGAGGTAGCCGGTCAGCGTCTCGTGGGCGACGGGTCCGCCGTCGCCGCCGACGTCCTTGGCCAGTTCTGCGAGCTTCACTGCTTGGCCGACACCCCGACCGAGTGACTCTAGCAACCGCCGGAGATTTCCGGGGTTGCGCCGAACGCCCATCTCGGGGACGTCGACTTCAACGATCTGGCGCAGGTAGTCGGAGAGCCAGTCACGGGCGAAGTCCTCGTCCGCTCCGACCAGCTCGGGCCAGCCTCCGGTGATGATGCGGGCGAGCAGATCATCGAATGTCAGGTGGGTGCCCAGGCCGGTCTGGGTCTCGCCGTTGAGCAATGCGCCGAGCGAGATCTGCCCGGTCGAGTGGCCTGACTCGAAGAGACTCATCGGCCGCATCTGCATCACCGAGAACCGGCCGGCGCCGGAGTGCCGGTTCACGTCGTCGCGCGGACGGGCGGAGCCGGTGAGGATGAACTGGCCTTTCTCTGCGCGGTCATCGACCTGGCGACGCACGCGGTTCCAGATGGTCGGTTCGACCTGCCACTCGTCGAACAGGATCGGCGGCGTGCCGCTGAAGAGTTCTTGCGGGTCGAGCTCGACCTTTGCGCGAGCGTTCGGGTCCTCGTCGAATCGGACGATGGTGTTGGCCACCTGCGAGGCGGTCGCGGTCTTGCCGCACGCCTTCGGGCCCTCGATCAAGACCGCCCCCATGACACGCAGTCGGGAGGCGAGCTCATCGTCCGCGATTCGTGGGAGGTAGTCGGTCATGACAACGAGTCTAGCGTTTGCCTAACTTGAAATCGAACGTTTGCATATCCGCAGGTCGAACGTTTGCATGATCTGAAGTCGAACTTTCGGATCGAGCACGCGAAGGCGCTTGCTTGACTACCTGGGCTGCGTGCTCACTGCTCGTGCAGTTCTTTGATGAGGTCGTCGCGGTCCGCCTCGCTGATGAGGTCTCTGGCCTTCGCCTGGCGGGCCGCGTCGATGAGTCGCTCGCGAAGGATCCGCCCCTTCGTGGCGCGGATGGCTGCGGGGATGGTCATGGCGGGGATGCCGTCGATGAAGTCGCGCTCATCGTTGGGGACGACGCGCTGGACGATCTCGACGGTCGTCGGCACCTGCGTCCGTGTCCGGCGGGGGACCGCGACCTTGATGGTGCGGAGGTTGACCTGCCCCAGTCCGTGGGCGGCGAGGACAGCCTCGTCGGCGAGGACAGCATCGGCGCACCCTGTCGCGGCCACTGCTTCAGCAAACTCGCTCAGCTCGCTCGTCGGGGCCTCAAGCATCCGATAGACGCCCTGGCTGATCCGCAGCAGCGCGCCGCGGGAGGCGAGCTTGCGCACCTCGACCGCCGGCACGCCAAGCTCGGCGGCGTCAGCGACGGTGACGACGCCGTGGCTGTCGAACGCGAGCTCGCGCAGGGTCTGGCGGTAAGACATCCGGCACCTCCAATGTCACAAGCGTGCCAGTAGTGGTACGGATGTGACATTGGAGAGTCGTCCTGATGGGGTCAACCGCCAAGCAGCCGCTGCTGTTCGGCCTATGACACCGACTTTCGGCTCGGCTTGAGTCAGTTGAGTAGCCGATCCGCTTGCGAATAGATCTACTCAACTCTCGGAATCGTCATGGCGTTCTGCGTGCGTCGATCCGGCACCGGACGCAGATCCCGTCCAGGTCTGGCGTCCTGGCGTGGTCGTGCGCGAATGGCTCGCGGGATCCGGGTAGATCCAGCAGCCACGCGATCGACTTGGTTCCAGAGGCCCTGAACGGGTGAGGGATCGCGCCTTCGCCTTCATCTGCCCCGTCTTCATGTTCGGTCATGTCGTAGCCGCACCAGCAGTAAGCGAGCCCGCGTTCGTCCTGCGAGGCGCGGTAGACAAGTTCGGCGTCGACGACTTCGTCGATCGCGAGATCGCGGAACTCCTCAAGGCGCGCAATGAAGGCGTTGAGTTTCGCGAGCGCGCTGATCATCGTCGGACATGACATCAATGTGCCCGCCACCGCCGACGTCCAACCGCGTTCGGATGAACCGGATTCGCGGCTCCTTCGGAGCCGGCGCCCTCCTGGGCACTGCTTCGTGTCCGCGGACCCACGCTTCAGCCGTGAACGAGTCGTCCCCTCGACCCAGGATCCGCGCGGTGTCCGGGTCGAGATGAAGATGCCTATGAGGGTCGCCAGCCCGCGAGGTGAAGTGGCGTACGACGGCCGCCTCGATCTGCTCGACCGGCACCTGCACCTGGCGATCGCGCGGCCCGACGCGTGTCGTCGCGTGACTCGCGAGCCACCCGATGATCTCCTCGGCCGCAGCCATCTGAGCGGAGTCGTAGGCCTCGGCAATCTCCGGGTGCAGGGCTGCTGCGAGCGACCAGGTCTTGGGCCCGTTCACGGTGACCTCGACGAACCGGGCGCCCTTGTCGTCCTTTCGCAGCCGTCCCTTCGCGAGCCTGGAGTCGACCTCGTAGCCGGCGACCCAGCTCTCGTACGTCTCGCCGTCCATGTCGGCTTGGCGCACTACGTCATCGGGGGTCGCGCTGAAGTGCATGGCGACCCCGCTGCCCTCGGCGAGGTAATAGTCGTCCGCCCGGGACCGATCGGCCTCGACGTAGTGTCGGGCGGCGGCTGAGCCGCGGTAGATCTTCATGCCGCCATGCATCGAAATCACCTCCGTCAACAGCCATCGACAACCGTGAAACCGCTGGTCAGACGCGGTTTTCGCCCGTCCTGGTTCCCCTACTTTCGTAGCATGCGTGCCGCTCGAAAGGGAGGTTGGGAAGTGGCATCCGGGAGGTGGATTGGGGAGCCATCGATGGGTGGCGATGGGTGGGAAGGGAGGGCTGGGAGGAGGGCCACGGAGAGTGTGAGGGGTAGGGACAGGACGGGCGAGCACAAGGGGACGAGCCCGACTCGCGCGAGACGCTCCGCCCCCGAGTGGGCGACACGATCGGATGGTTCTGACCTATCTGTCGGGGGAAGACGGCAGGATGATCCTGTGAAAGCCGTCGACGCCAACCTGCTGGATCTGTTGAAGAAGGCGACCCAGTTCGTGGTGCCGATCTACCAACGGGTCTACTCATGGGACCTCGCCGAGTGCGATCAGCTCTGGAAGGACATCGTCCGTGCCGGCAGCACCGACGCCATCGGCGCGCACTTCACCGGCTCGATTGTCTACGTCGAGAAGGACCAAGGGAATATCGCCCAGGCGGAGCCGGCGCTCATCATCGATGGACAGCAGCGCACCACGACCGTCACGCTCCTCCTGGCGGCTGTCGCCGCCTACCTCGACCAGTTGCCTGCCGAGCAGCAGGAGCCGGTTGACGGGTTCGCTCCTCGAAAGATCCGTGGGCTCTGGCTCACCAACGAGTATGAGAGCGGGGACAAGTTCTTCAAGCTGATCCTTTCGCAAAGCGACAAGGAGGCGCTGAAGGCCGTTGTCCGCAACGACCCGCTGCCGTCCGGAAACACCTCACGCGTGATCGCGAACTACCTGCACTTCGTGGCGAAACTGAAGGACGCGAAGACTGACATCGCCGCGGTGTGTCGAGGCATCAGCAAGCTGGTGGTGGTCGACGTCCACCTCGCTCGTGGGGTCGACAATCCTCAGCTCGTCTTCGAGGCGATGAACTCGACGGGCAAGAAGCTTTCGCAGGCCGACCTGATCCGCAACTTCGTCCTGATGGACCTGGAGCCGAGCCACCAGACGCACCTGTACGAGGGCTACTGGTTCCCGATGGAGCAGGCGTTCAAGGGTGCCAACGAGCGCCGGTTCGACGAGTTCGTCCGCCATTTCCTCACCCTTCGTACTGGCAGCATCCCGCGGCTGGAGGACATCTATGACGCCTTCAAGGCGTACGCCGACGACCAGGCGCTGATCGGCGTCAGCCGCGAGGACGTGGTCGTCGACCTCAGTCGCAGCGCCGGCTACTTCGTCAAGATGGCGTTGGGCAAGGAGACGACTCCGAAGCTGGCGACGCGTTTCATCGAGTTGGAGCAACTCAAGGCCGTCGTCGTCTATCCGTTCCTGCTCAGGGTCTACGAGGATTACGCGGCCGAGCGGATTGACGCCAACGAGGTTGCGAAGATCCTGGACGCGGTCATCGCCTACCTCTTCCGGCGCACGATCTGTCGGATCCCGACCAACTCGCTGAACAACACGTTCGCGGCTATGGCGAGCCAGATCGTCCCCACGGACTACGTCGAGAGCGTATGGGGCCGCTTCCTCACGCTGGACAGCTACAAGCGGTTCCCCGACGACGATGAGTTCGCCCGTCATCTTCGGGACGAGGACCTCTACGGCCTGCAGCGCGCACCCTACTTCTTCGCGAAGATGGAGAACGACAGTCACAAGGAACCGATCAGCATCGGCGACTACACCATCGAGCACGTCATGCCGCAGAACGAGAACCTCTCGCCCGCGTGGCAGGCCATGCTGGGCGAGGAGTGGCAGGACGTGCAGTCGCGGCTGCTGCACACTCTCGGCAACCTGACGCTCACGGGTTACAACCCCGAGCTCTCCGATCGCCCCTTCCTGGAGAAGCGCGACATGGACGGCGGGTTCCGCAACAGCCACCTCCAGCTCAACAAAGACCTCGCCGACCTCGAGACCTGGAACGAGGAGGAGATCCACAAGCGTGCCGAGAAGTTAGCGCAGCAGGCTGTTGGGCTGTGGAAGCGCGCGATCCTCCCCGCCGATGTGCTCGCCGGATACCGCACCCTTTTCAAGCAGGAGCAGGGCTTCGATTGGTCCGTGGCGCACGAGATCTTGGCGGCCCTCCCCGAGGGGAAGTGGACCGGCTACTACTACCTCGCGGAAGCGATTGGCACCTCACCGCAGGCTGTGGCGAACCATGTCTCGAAGTGTTCCACGTGCGCCCACCCGTACCGCGTGATGACCTGGGAAGGACGCATCGCTGACGGATTCGCGTGGACCGATCCGGATGACACCCGTGATCCGCGGGATGTTCTCGAGGCCGAGGGCCTCACGTTCACCGACGGCCTCGCCGACCCCGATGCCAAGCTCGCTGCCGAAGACCTTCTTGCCCTTGTTGAGGATCCTGCATGACAGCCATGACCAAGGAAGCCGAGCGATCCGAGCTCCACAAGACCATCTGGCGCATCGCCAACGACATGCGCGGCAGCGTCGACGGTTGGGACTTCAAGGCCTACGTCCTCGGGATGCTCTTCTACCGCTTCATCTCCGAGAACCTGACCGCCTATCTGAATGAGGCCGAGCACAAGGCGGGGGAGTCCGACTTCGACTACCGCCACCTGAGCAACGCGGACGCTGAGCAGGCTCGCGCAGAGGTGGTGAACGAGAAGGGCTTCTTCATCCTTCCCCAAGACCTCTTCGTCAATGTCCGCGACCGCGCCCGGAACGACGAGAACCTCAATGAGACGCTCTCGCGGGTCTTCACCAAGATTGAGGCCTCCGCGGTCGGTACCGACTCCGAGGACGACATCAAGGGCCTCTTCGCCGACATCGACGTCAACAGCGGCAAGCTCGGTCCGACTGTGGCCAAGCGCAACGAGAAGCTCGTGAAACTGCTCGACGCGATCGGTGATCTGAGTTTCGGCAACGACGGGTTCACGCACAACACGATCGATGCGTTCGGCGACGCCTACGAGTACCTCATGGGCATGTACGCCGCCAACGCCGGCAAGTCCGGCGGTGAGTACTACACGCCCCAGGAGGTCTCCGAGCTCCTCGCCCGGATCACCGTCGTCGGCAAGACCGAGATCAACAAGGTCTACGACCCGGCCTGCGGTTCTGGCTCCCTGCTGCTGAAGTTCAACAAGGTCCTACCGGGCGGGGTCCGCAAGGGCTTCTTCGGTCAGGAGATCAACCTGACCACCTACAACCTGTGCCGGATCAACATGTTCCTGCACGACATCAACTATGAGCAGTTCGACATCGCTCATGGCGACACCCTGATCGACCCGGCCCACTGGGACGACGAGCCGTTCGAAGCGATCGTGTCCAACCCGCCCTACTCCATCAAGTGGGATGGCGACGCGAACCCGCTCCTCATCAACGACGAGCGGTACGCGCCTGCCGGTGTGCTGGCGCCGAAGTCGAAGGCCGACCTCGCCTTCACCATGCACATGCTGCATTGGCTCGCCGTCGACGGCACGGCCGCGATCGTCGAGTTTCCCGGTGTGCTCTACCGCGGGGGAGCGGAGCAGAAGATTCGCAAGTACCTCGTCGACAACAACTACGTCGACGCTGTCATCCAACTTCCGCCGGATCTCTTCTTCGGTACGACGATCGCGACGTGCATCATCGTGCTCAAGAAGTCGAAGACCGACAACAAGGTCCTCTTCATTGACGCGTCGGCTGAGTTCACGCGTCAGGGCAACAAGAACAAGCTGACCGCTGATCACCAGCAGAAGGTCCTCGACGCGTTCACTGTCCGTGAGGACGTCGCTCACTTCGCGACGCTGATTGACCACGACGCCATCGCCGAGAACGGCTACAACATCTCGGTCAGCTCGTACGTCGAGGCCGAGGACACTCATGTCGCCACGGATATCAAGGCGCTGAACGCTGAAATCGCACGTGTGGTTGAGCGCCAAGCCAAGCTGCGGACCGAGATCGATGCCATCGTCGCAGAACTGGAGGCTGAGGCGTGAGTCGCGTCGACAATATGATCGCGCAGCATTGCCCGGATGGAGTCACGTTCCTTCCGATTTCGAGCGTTGTGGAGCGTGCTCCGAACCTTCGATGGGATGAGCGCGATGGGGAGGAATTGCAGTACATCGATCTGTCATCCGTGGATCGCGTGACGCATCGGATCGTCGAGACATCTGCTATCGATCGTGAGTCGGCTCCAAGTCGAGCGCAGCAGGAGGTGCGTGCCGGAGACGTGCTGTTCGGAACGACGCGGCCGATGCTGAGGCGGTACTGCCTCGTCGGTGAGGACTTCGACGGGCAGGTTGCCAGTACCGGATTCTGCGTCCTGAGGCCCAATGATCGTGTGACGAGTTCGTGGCTCTACCACGTCCTAGGGACGCCAGACTTCTACAACTACGTGGAGGCGAACCAGCGCGGTGCAAGTTACCCGGCAATCTCTGATGCCCTCGTAAAGAGATTCAGGATTCCGGTACCACCGCTGGCGATTCAGCGCGAAGTGGCGTCAATTCTTGATAAAATGGAGAGCCTCAAAGCCGAGCTTGAAGCCGAGCTTGAAGCCGAGCTTGAATACCGCTCCCGCCAGTATGCGTTTTATCGCGACCAGCTGTTGGCCTTCGACGGCGTCGAGGGAGTCCGGTGGGTTCCCATGGGTGAGGCCGGCGAGTTCTTCAGGGGCAAGCGCTTTACCAAGGCCGATTACGTTGACGACGGCATCCCGTGCATCCACTACGGCGAGATCTACACGGAGTTCGGAGCTTCGACGACGGCTGTCGTTTCGCACCTGCGTGATGAGCTGCGGCCCGCGCTTCGGTTCGCGAAGCCGGGCGACGTTGTGATCGTCGATGTGGGAGAGACGGTTGCGGATGTAGGCAAGGCCGTGGCCTGGCTGGGTGACGTGGACGTTGCGATTCACGACCATTGCTACGTCTTCCGCCACCAGATGGATCCTGCGTTCGTATCCTACTACATGCAGACTGCGCGATTCCACGCGGAGAAGGCGAAGCACGTCGCCCGGACGAAGGTGAAGACGCTTCTGATGAACGGTTTAGCGCGGGTCTCGATCCCGGTTCCGCCACGCGAGGAGCAGAAGCGGATCGTCTCGATCTTGGACAAGTTTGACGCGCTCATGAGTGACCTGTCTATCGGTCTGCCGGCCGAGATCGCCGCGCGTCAGAAGCAGTACGAGTACTACCGCGACAAGCTCCTGACCTTCGAGGAAGCGGCATGACCGAGGCACCTGACTCCTCGCTTCGCTACGAGCCGATCGCCGTTACCGATGAGTCGACGGTCGTCGCGGCGTACGTGCCGGAACCTGCGAGTTCGCAGGGCTATCAGTCCGAGGCGGCGCTGGAGGAGGAGTTCATCCAGCGCCTGGAGTCGCAGGCGTACGAGCGTCTGAGGATCACCTCAGCGGCTGATCTTGAGGTCAACCTACGCCGGCAGTTGGAGCTGTTGAACGACGTCTCGTTCAGCGATGACGAGTGGGCTCGGTTCTTCGGCACCCACGTTGCGGCGAAGAATGAGGGCATCGTCGAGAAGACGGCCCGCATCCAGGAGGACCCGATCCAGGTCCTGCTGCGCGACGACGGCACCAGCAAGAACATCAAGCTGATCGACAAGTCGAACATTCACAACAACCGACTCCAGGTGATCAACCAGTACGAGTCGGTCGGCGAGGGCGGCGGCGTCGAGCGGCAGCACCGCTACGACGTGACGATCCTGGTCAACGGGCTGCCGCTGGTGCACGTCGAGCTCAAGCGCCGGGGTGTCGCGCTGAAGGAGGCGTTCAACCAGATCAACCGCTACCAGCGGGAGTCCTTCTGGGCCGACGCCGGCCTGTTCGAGTATGTGCAGCTCTTCGTGATCTCTAACGGCACGCACACGAAGTACTACGCCAACACCACGCGTGCTCGTCGTATCGCGGAGTCCGAAGGCGGCCGTCGTGGCAAGAAGCAGACCTCGAACACCTTCGAGTTCACGTCCTGGTGGACAGACGCCAACAACAAGCGCATCGGCGACCTGGCCGCCTTCACGAAGACCTTCTTCGCCAAGCACACGTTGCTCAACGTCCTGACGAAGTACTGCGTCTTCGACGTCTCGCGGACCCTGCTGGTCATGCGGCCGTATCAGATCGTCGCGGCCGAGCGGATCCTCCAGCGCGTTGTCACTTCAACGAACATGAAGCAGCTCGGAACGGCCGCAGCGGGCGGGTACATCTGGCACACGACCGGCTCCGGAAAGACGCTCACGTCCTTCAAGACCGCGCAGCTCGCGTCGCGAATGGAGGGCGTCGACAAGGTCCTCTTCGTGGTCGACCGCAAGGACCTCGACTACCAGACGATGCTGGAGTACAACCGCTTCGAGAAGGACTCGGTCAACGGATCGAGGTCGACCGCCGAGCTCACACGGCAGCTCGAGAACCCCAACTCACGGATCATCGTCACGACCATCCAGAAGCTGTTCCGGTTCATCGGGCACAGTCGAGGCCACGAGGTCTTCGGCGGACACATCGTCGTGATCTTCGACGAGTGCCATCGCAGTCAGTTCGGTGACATGGGCACCGCGATTCGCAAGGCGTTCAAGCGCTACCACCTGTTCGGCTTCACCGGGACGCCGATCTTCCCCGAGAACGCGACCGGCGCGAAGCTCGACACCACCGAAGCGGTCTTCGGTGACCGCCTGCATACCTACACGATCGTCGACGCCATCAACGACGGGAACGTGCTGCCTTTCCGGGTCTCGTACCAGAACACCGTCAGGGTCGCCGACCACGTGAGCGACAAGGACGTCGAAGCGATCAACACCGAAGAGGTGATGCTCGCGCCCGAACGGATCAGCAAGGTCGTCGCCTACGTCCTCGATCACTTCGACACCAAGACCATGCGCGGCCAGGGCTACAACCTCGGTGAGAAGCGGGTGCGCGGCTTCAACTCGATGTTCGCGACCGCCTCGATACAGGCGCTCAAGGCGTACTACCTCGAGTTCGAGAAGCAACAGGCGGCTCGCAAGGCCGCCGATCCGGCGTACCAGCCGCTCAAGGTCGCGACCATCTTCAGCTACAGCGCCAACGAGGAGGTCGAAGACGGCGGGATCCTAGGCGATGAGGCGATGGACGCCGAGGGGCTCGATGGCTCGTCGCGCGACTTCCTCGAGAAGGCGATCGCCGACTACAACGAGACCTTCGGAACGTCGTACGACACCTCGCAGGCGAAGTTCGAGAACTACTACAAGGACCTCGCGCGTCGGCTCAAGGAACGCGACGTCGACCTCGTCCTGGTGGTCAACATGTTCCTGACCGGCTTCGACGCGACCACGCTCAACACCCTGTGGGTCGACAAGAACCTCAAGTCCCACGGACTGATCCAGGCGTTCAGTCGGACGAACCGGATCCTCAACTCGGTCAAGGCATACGGCAACATCGTCTCCTTCCGGAACCTGGAGTCGGCGGTCGATGATGCGCTGGCGCTCTTCGGCAACCGCGATGCCCGTGGTGTCGTGCTGCTCAAGCCCTACCAGGACTATCGAGCTGCCTACGAGAAGGTCGTCGGCGAGCTGTTGGAGTCGACGCCGCCGGGAGAGGAGCCGTTCGGCGAGGCGGCTGAGAAGCGGTTCGTCGTGCTATTCGGCGAGATTCTGAAGCTGCGCAACGTCCTGACCTCATTCGACGAGTTCGAGGCCGACGACGGGCTGTCGCCACGGGACCTGCAGAACTATACGAGCATCTACAACGGCCTGTGGGAGAAGCACCGCGAGAGCGAGAAGAAGGAGAAGGAGTCGATCCTCGACGACGTCGTCTTCGAGATCGAGCTCGTGAAGCAGGTCGAGGTCAACATCGACTACATCCTGATGCTCGTCATGAAGTGGCGCGAGGCGAAGGCCGAGGGCAACGAACACGTCAGTCAGGTCACCGACATTCTCGATGCCGTCGAGGCGAGCCCGACCCTGCGCAACAAGCGTGACCTGATCGTGGCGTTCGTGGACTCTCAGTCGGTCACTGACGACGTCGGTGGCGACTGGCGGGCCTTCATCGCGGAGCGTCGGAACGCTGAGCTGGACGACCTGATATCGGAGGAATCGCTCAAGGCCGACGAGACGCGGACGTTTGTGGCTGAGGCGTTCCGCGACGGCTCCGTGCCGACGGCCGGCACGGCGATCACGAAGATCCTGCCGCCCGCCTCGCGCTTCTCGAAGGACAACAACCACGCGGCCAAGAAGGGCCAGGTCCTCGGCAAGCTGATCGAGTTCTTCGAGCGCTATGCAGGGTTGTCGTAGATCGGTCAGGAGACTGACTGGGCTGCCGTCGAGCGTAGGGCGGCCGAGATCTTCCTGATCCACCTCACGGGGTTTAGCGAATCTGAGTGGTCCTGAGACCGAAGGAACTCTCCAGGTGATCCGAACTGGACACCGCAGAGGGAAGATGTTGCGGCCTCGAACTTCGACTTCGCGTCCGTCGATCGGTGGGCGATTGCGTGACGGACGGCCGAGTAGCCTTCGAGTTCAGATTGTCTGCTACGGAGGGTCGTCTCCAGGGGCGACGCCGAGATGTGACTGGCGATGCGGTCGGCGGCCCTGCCCGGGTCGTGCCAAAGCTGAAAGGACCGGCCGTTCAAGACGCGAACGTGAGCAGCGGCAAGCGTCTGGGAGCGCGGCGGAGTGATCAGCGTTGGTTGGTAGCTGGCCGATCCCTGACCAACGAGCATTCGCTCTAGACACTCCTCGATGAAGTTCTCCCAATAGCCGAACAGCGATAGATAGGCCATTTCGTAGAGCGCCGCCATTTGGTCGCTGCCGACCCGTCGGCGGATGTCGGATCGCAAGGGAGCGGTCTGCCAAAGAGCCTCGACGCCCGAGACAACCCGCTCGCTCTCAGTAACCCGGCGGTCGAATGTGGCCAGCGCGGTGTGGAGGTTGGCCATCGGTGACCAGTACTACCCTGCGGAGTTGATCAGATCGAGCAACGCGATCGTGCGCGCCACACGCGGACCGACATTGTCCGTTTGCCTGGCTGAGGCCTCGTAGAACGAGGCAAGGTTCTCGTCGCGCGTTCGACCCTTCGACTCGAACAAGTCGGTAAGAGTTGAGATGGTTTGGCGCAATGCCGAGCGGACGGCAGCCGACACGCCAGTGCTGGCTGCCGTCGGATGCTCCAACCGTGGCAGCCCGTACTCGAGGTGGTACACGGCGCAATAGAGTGAGTGGAACAGTGCGGGGCGACGCAGTGGGCTCTCGGATAGCACATCGCCCACTGACGCGTCGATCCTGGCTATCGTCGCTTGGAAACGCTTCTTGCTCTCCTTGGAATCGAGCAGAACGGCCGGAACCGATCGCCGATTCGGCGGCCGCCCGGTCAGCCACGGTTCGACATTGGCTGCCCAGGCATCGTCGAGGTTCTCGTAGTACGCGTCGAGCGAGGACTTCTTGTCTTGCAGCCCATCCATCTGGGCGACGAGCAACTCGCTTACGAGCTCGGCCTCGCGCATGCGCGCGATCTGTTGCTCGGTGAAGATTCGATGCCTGCGCCAGAATTCCAGGGACTCCGCTGCGAGGCCGTAGCTCGTCTGCTTGAAAGCTCCAAACCACTTGCCGTTTCGCAGTTCCTGGGCGCTGAGGCTGACGGAGTAGGTGTTCAGGCGAGAGAAGATGTCGAGAACTTCGGGGTCGGTCAGCTTCTTGTATTGGTAGACCGTGAAGGAGAAGAGCCGTAGCTTTTCACGCAGGTCATCGTCGAGCTGATCGAACGCCAATCCTCCCCACGACTGTGAGACTGCATGAGGGATTCGGAAGCGGCCCTCGATGAAGTCAAAGACGGCCCTCATTCGCTGCTGCCCGTCGATGACTTCGCGGACGGTGCGGCCGCCCTCGTCGGTGGTCAACCGGATGTGCACCGGAGGGATGGGGTAGTCCAACAGCACGGAGTCGATGAAGTGGCCCTTGGCCGCCGTAGCCCAGACGGATCGTCGCTGAAAGCTAGGGCTAATGCGGAGCGAACCAGACTCCTGCCAAGAGAGCAGGTCGACGATCGCGTATGAGGTGATTTCCGCCTTGGGCACCAGCCAAGCCTAGTAGCGGCTTTGGTCGCAGGCCGCAAAATTCGTCAGATGCCTACGCGCCCTCCCGTGATTGAGCAACCTGCGCGCGCGGCCAAGCATCCAGCTGTTACATCCCGCCAACGACCGGTCGGAGCGTGCGCGCGCCTGGCCAGGATCGGCACCAGCAAGCAGTCCGGCAATCCGGTACTTGCTCACCGAGTCGCGGAGGGCGTCCTCGCCGGCGCGGACGTAGTGGTTCAGGACGGTCGTCAGCTTGCCGCCAAGGTGCTGCGCTACGACCTCCCACGGCGCGTCTTCGACCTATGGCGCAACTTCTTTTCCGATTGATCCCCGCGAGCGCGCACCGAGTGTTGGAACAGCGCGACCGGCACCGCGAACCAGACCGAGCTGCCGGGGAGCGTGAGTCATGCCGCCCATAATGACGCAGGCTCGCAACGCCAGGCGTGGGTTCTGGACCTAATGGCCGTTACAGGCCCGGCTTGTTACACGTCGGACTACTTCGCGAGCGACGCGTGGAGGCAACCGGCGTCTCCCGGCTCTTAGAGGCGCCGCTCTAGCAGAGGGATCCAGGGCTTCCCCGCGTGTTCGCCGGCCTTCCAGAACATCGGCGGAGCGTTGTTTGGGCAGTTGTTCTCCGTTGCCGTGAGCAGTCCCAGACCACCAAAACCGCGCGGGCTCCCAGGGGAAAGCGAGCGCCCGACCGCGTCGAAGAGGTCGATCGCGATCGAACGATCGTGCTCGTCGTCAAAGATTTGGGCATCTTCATCGAAGAGGAGGTGACGTACGCCCAGGCTGACCCCAATCACCCCCTCAGCATTGACGTCCCCAGGCACCGATAGAGCCGGTGAGGCAGAGATCGCGGCCGCGGCGACTAGGTGGAGATTGTCTCGCCAGGGGCCACTCGCTGAGGAGACTGAGGCGAGCGCCGTATCTACGACACCGCCCAACTGGGACCCAGTCCCCGCGACGTCATCAGCGATGACCAGAACACTCGGCCTTGAAACGTTCTTCGTGGCCTTAAGGAATTTCTCCACGTCAACCACGTTGCTCTTCTTGACCTTGAGTAGTCTGATCAACGTCGCTACGAATCCCGGGCTGCTCGAACCGGCCAGTCCGTGCTGGAGGACGTAGACGTTCCTTGCGTACCCTCCCGAGTCGGCCTCTCGCACACCCCAAGCGTCTGTAGTGGTGATCCCAGACTTAAGGCGCGGAAGGACCTCCTGCGTCATTCGCGTGCTGGAGAAGTAGCCGTCGGTAAGCAGTCGGCGCGCCGCTTGGAACGCTAGGTGTTGCGCATGCTGCGGAAACTGCTCCAACCACGCCTTCAGTCGAACCTCAGACAGTTGGTCGCCGCAGAAATGCACGTTGCTGGCTAACTGAAGGATTTCGAGGCTTGAAACACCACGGTCGGCCGCTGAGACTTCACGGAGTTCGACCAATTGTCGCTCGAACTCCGCAGCACCGGTGAGCCGGAGCCATCCCGAGGCGAGCGGGACACCGATTCGCAAGTACTCCTCTCCTCCCGCGAGGACACCGCGCGACAGCAGCGACGAGATGCTTGCGCCGACCTCCGCGCCGGTTGCGCTCGGAATGAAGGCGATTGCAGTCTCGACGACGTGGTGGGGGCTCGCGTTGGCGTACTTGGCGCCCGACGCCCGGGCGACAGCAACCAGGACAGCGTTCGCAATCACCGACGGTCGCGCCTGACTGTTTAGGCCCGCCAATGAGTCTGCCCAGAGGTGGAGGAAATGCGTTGACGAAGCCGTCACCTCCAGACGTCCCGCCGCTTCCTCCACGTCCGCCACGGCCACAAACGTCCGATCAAGGTCTCGCATCCGCTGCCAGATCTCTTGTCCTAGCAGAGTCAGATAGTAAGGATTGCCGCCACAAAGGAAGTGCGCACGGTTGAAGGACGCGTCTTGCCACTCGAGACGGGACTTCGTCCGGTCCTCAAGCAAGGCTTGCGTTGCGCTCGGCGACTTGAAGTTTGAGACAGCGACCGTAGCCACCTGGTTCAACTTGTGAGCCTGAGCGCCGAGGATCGCCGGCAGAACCTCACTCCCGATGAACATCAGACTGAGCCACGACTCGTCGATGACGCTGCGCAGGAAGAGGAACAGGGCATCCGCCTCCGGGCCTTCGTAGAGGGCGCGCGGAAGCTCATCGAAGTCGTCGAGCGCGATGAGTACCCGCATGTCGTGCTCGGTAACAACGGCGGCGGTCTGACGGATCCACCTACCAGCGGTCCGGGTGAAGCTCGCTTCGGATGGCTTCGGCGGCTCAGGCACGATGACATTGATGTCAGCCGTGACGATCGCGTCATAGATCGTCTCAAGCAATGCAGTCACCAACTCTGACGCGTTCGGTTGTCCGGTGAGGACCTGACCGAGCGGCAGAAAGTCCGTGGCCCACCCATCCGCCTTCAGGCGTGAAAGCAGAGACTTCGCGAGGGATGACTTGCCAACACGCTTAAGGCCGGTGACTGCGACGCTTCCGCCGGCGGCAACCAGTCGTTCCAACGCGTCGAGGTCGTCGCGACGGCCGGCGAGGTTCGCTGGGTTTGTAATCGTCTGGAGCCTGAACGGATTTACGTCGTCTTGCTGCCACGCAGTCGGTCGCTGATCCTCCGCTAGCAGTTGGAAGGTGGCGGTGAACGTCTGTTCAAGCTGATCACGCCACGTTAGATCGCAAGTGAGCGGCGCGATGTCGGCGTCTGCCACGCCCTCAGCTCGAAACTGCACCACGCGCTCGGCTCCGGGAGGGATTCTTTCAACAACCCGCAGAGATTCTGTGATCTCAACGGCCAAGGATTCCAGGTTGGCCTCAACAAGCTCCGCTGCCGCGTTTCCGTTGTTGCGAAGTGCGATTGCGATCGAGAACGGCACCTGCACCTTGCTGCTCAACGGCAACCGGCTGCTGAGTAGTGATGCGATGATGTCCGGCCTGGACGCGGAGCTCAACTCCGCCTGACGCGATGAGCACGAACTCGCCATCGCGATGAGCGCAGGACCCAAGGCGTCCTGCAGCAGAAAGCTTTCGCTCCGTGCGAGCTCGTTCCGGCGCTCCGCGATTCGAATTTGGAGGCTCTCAAGGTCACTTGCCAGAGGGGTATCAAGCGCGAGTTGTGTGGCGAGCGTCGTCGCTACGTCACAGATCGCATCGGCGATCTGTCGCTCCTCGCTGTCCAAGAATGCCTCGATGCGCCGAACCGCCGCGACGAGGCGTCGCTGGACCTGCTCGTCGGGCGCCGCTGCCTGCGCCAACTCCTGGGCCCGAAATTTGTACTCAGATGTCAGCGCCTCAGCCATTTGATGGGTCTGACGCATGCCCCGCACGAGGCCACCGAAGTGATCCACCCAGGCAGACCTGTGAATCGCCCCGGGTCTGATGGAGGCTCTCAATCCGTGGAGGATGAGAGTCATGGCAGCACCCAGGAAGTACCCCGACGAGTTGCGTGAGCGGGCGACTCGGATGGCCGTTGAACTGCGGCAGGACCCGGCGACGAAGCCGGGAGCGATCGCTCGTGTCGCCCAGCAGTTGGGCATGCATCCGGAGACCCTGCGCAACTGGGTCCGGCAGGCCGAGATCGACGGCGGTGTCCGTCCGGGCACCACGACCGCCGAGGCTGAGCGGATCGCCAAGCTCGAGCAGGAGGTCCGCGAGCTGCGGCGCGCGAACCACATTCTGAAGACCTCGGCGGCTTTCTTCGCGGCGGAGCTCGACCGCCCCACCAGCAAGTAGTCGACTACATCGACGCCCATCGCCACGACGTGGTCGATGGGCGCGAGGTCGGGGTCGAGCCGATCTGTGCCGTGTTGAAGGAAGCCGGCATGCAGATCGCCCCGAGCAGCTACTACGCAGCGAAGACCAGGCCGCCCTCGGCACGCGCGATCCGCGACGCCGAACTGATCGAGGACATCAAGGTCGCCCACAAGGCCAACCTGGGTGTCTACGGCGCGAGGAAGATCCACGCCGAGCTGAACCGCGAAGGCGTCAAGGTTGCGCGCTGCACTGTCGAGCGGTTGATGCGCGCCGAGGGGCTGCGTGGGATCCCGCGGGAGAAGACCCGCAGGACCACCATCGGCGACGGCGCAGAGACCGAGAGGCCGGAGGATCTGGTGAAGCGGAAGTTCGTCGCCACGGGCCCGAACCAGCTGTGGGTCGCTGACCTGACCTACGTCCGCACGCACGCGGGCTGGACCTACGTCGCGTTCGTCCTGGACGTCTTCAGCCGGATGATCGTCGGCTGGCAGGTGTCCACGTCGCTGCGCACCGACCTGGCGTTGGATGCCCTCGATATGGGCCTGTGGAACCGCCAGCGAGCCGGCCAGGACGTCACCGGGCTCGTGCATCACTCGGATAGGGGCGTTCAGTATCGAGCGATTCGCTACACCGAGCGGCTCGCCGAAGCCGAGGCCGTCGCGTCCGTCGGCAGCCGAGGCGACTCCTATGACAACGCCATGGCCGAGGCCCTCAACTCGCTGTTCAAGGCCGAGTGCATCCGCAACCCGGTCATGCGCCCCAAGGGCGGCTGGAAGAACGTGACCGACGTCGAGATCGCCGTCGCCGAGTACGTCGACTGGTTCAACCACCGGCGTCTTCACGGCGAGATCGGGCTCGTCCCGCCCGCGGAGTACGAGGCCAACCACTGGGCCAGCATCACGCCCGAGTACTACCCTGAAACACCCGTCCCGACCGGGGCTGGTTCCAAGTAACCGAGCCTCCACGAAACCCGGGGCGATTCA